>NZ_JBFAYA010000028.1:0-68389 GCF_040681095.1 Streptomyces sp. NPDC051909
CATGCACTCCTCGGCGGCCTGCCGGTCGCCGGCGATCATCAGGTCGAGCAGCTCCACGTGTTCCTCCGCCGACGACACCAGCTTGCCGGCCCCGTACCGCGTCAGTTCGCGTCGCTGCTGTCGATGCCGAGGCCCGGCAGCAGGCCCGGGAGGATCGGCGGGATCGTGACGTCCGGGACCGACGGGGTCGACTCCTCGCCGGACGGGGCGGTGCTGGTGCCCGTCTGCGGAGGGTTGAGCAGATCGCCCGTGCCGCCGAGGAGCCCGCCGTCCTTCGGCGCGCCCGTGCCCGTGCCGGACGGCTGGGGCTGGGTCGCGTCGCCGCTGTGGGACGGGGTGGTGGACGTGGTGTGCGGGCGCTGGGTGGTGGCCGACGGGGTGCTTCGCGGCGCGCTCGGGTCGCCGGAACCGATGGAACCGCGCTCGGGGGTGCGCGGCAGCACGGACTGGAGCGGCTCGATCTCCTCGTCTATGGCGACGAAGACGTCGTTCACCTCGTTGCCCACGTCGGTGAGCTGGACCGGGAGGCGGTCGCGCAGCCCGTCCCAGGTGGCGCGGTGGGCCTGGGCGAAGGAGTTCAGCCGGGCCATGGGCCCGATCTCGCCGTCCCGCTCGTAGGCCTGGCGGAGCAGGCGGTGGCCCTCGGAGGCGTCGTGCTTCATGCCGTCGAGGACCCGGCGGATCTCGCCGAGGGACTCGTGGTCGAGGTCGCCGGCCCGGCCGCGCTCCATGAGTCTGCGGGCCTCGCTCAGGCGCGTGGACGCCTGGTCGAGATAGATCCCGCCCCGGTCGGCGTCGTCGTCCGCCATCCCGAGCTTGATGTCCTCCATGCCCCGCTTGAGCCCGTAGAGCGAGTCACCGGGGAGGGCGTCGGAGCTGGCGGCGGCGACGCCGCTGAACGCCCCGGCCGCCACACCGACCGTGAGGCCGCCGGCGGCGAGGCCCTTGGTCCAGCGGGAGCGGGGCCGTAGTTTGCGGAGCCGGTGTGCTCCCTTGCCGTGGGAGGTCCGCTGCTCCGGCACGGTAGGGCCCGCTCCGGCACCCCCCTCCTTGAGCATCGCCTCCATGGCGGCCACGAGCTGGGCTCGCTGCACCACCTTGACCTCGGGGTCCATCTCCGGCTTCGGCAGCTCGCCGAGTCCGTTCGCCAGGGCCAACAGCCGTCCCTGCTCGGCCGGTTCGGCCGATGCCTCGGGTGGCTCGGCCGCCGCGCCCTCGGACGTCCGATGCTCCAGGGCCTGGGCGAAGGCGTTCGCCCGCCGGTGCGCCGAAACGTTCGCGATCACTGGCGGCACCTCCTCTCGTCATGACGGTCGACTCCCCGAGGGGTTCGGAAGGTTGCACACCTTGAGCGCATCCACACGAAAGAGTGAGTGGAAGTGGACATGGCGTGACCACAGGGAGCCTGCATTTCGCACAACGAGCGGCGCGGCACTTGGGTTACGCGCGAAAGATGATCGGACCAGTGCGTCATCGAGGCGTCACCGACTGTGTATGGAGCGGGGAGGAAGGGGACGTGGGGGGAGGGGACGGGCTGCGCGTGTGGGGGGCGCGGAGCGCTCAGCGGGCGTCGTCCGGGAGGAGGCGGGCCAGTGTGCGCACGGCCCGGTACTGGAGGGTCTTGATAGCGCCCTCGTTCTTCCCCATGACCCGGGCGGTCTCGGCGACCGACAGGCCCTGGAGGAAGCGGAGCGTCACGCACTCCTGCTGCTGGGGGTTGAGCCGGCGGACGGCGTCGAGGAGGGCGGCGTTGGACAGCGACTCGAGGACGGAGTCCTCGGGGCTGCGCTCCACCTCGTTGGCGTCGAGCATCTCGCCGGTGGTGACCTCGAGGCGGAAGCGGCTGGACTTGAAGTGGTCGGCGACCAGGTTGCGGGCGATGGTGACCAGCCAGGCGCCGAAGTCGCGGCCCTGCCAGGTGAAGGTGGAGATCCGGCGCAGGGCGCGCAGGAAGGTCTCGCTGGTGAGGTCCTCCGCCGTCGCCTTCCCGCCCACGCGGTAGTAGATGTAGCGGTAGACGGTGTCGCTGTACTGGTCGTAGAGCCGGCCGAAGGCGTCGGCCTCGCCCGCCTGGGCGCGCTCGACCAGGTCCATCATCCGGGCGCTGTCGCTGTCGGCGGTGGGCCTGCGGGCGGTCGACGTGCCGGCGCCGCCGCGGGTGCCGCGTCTGCCGACGGCGGCGCCGCTCTCGGCCAGGGCATAGCAGGGCCCGGCGGGTGCCGGCCCCCCGGCGAAGGCGGGTCCGCCGAATGCGGGTGCGGGGGCGGCGTACGCGGTGGGGACGAAGCCGCGCAAGTGGTCGAGGACCGTTGCGCGCAGCGTAGCCAGGCCCGAGGCGTCAACCCCGACGTGTGGGTACACGGGACTCCCAGAGGCAGAGCTTCCATCACGTGCAGTGCGGGACCGTTCACTCGTCGTGGCGATGAGTGGGTTCCGGTATGCGTCTGAGGAGAATAACGCTTAGTACAGGCAGTGCTACACCCAGTTGCTCAAATCACCGGTTCAGTCTGATCCGTTACTGCTTGTGGTCGTGATCACTCGCACTTGATGACCGGTTGCTGATCGGTTCTCTTTCGAGTGCGATCAACCAGGGGTGCGCTTGTGCTCAAGTGCGCTAGGGGAGAGTGGCCGGGGCCTGGGCCGGGTAGGGAGCCCGGATGGCCCGACGGGCCACGTGTACGGGGGTGTTCGACCACGGACGGGTGAGCACCGCCGGTCCCTGGTTGTCGTGATCGATCGCGGCCGAAACATATCGGCATGATCGGTAAATCCGCCTGCGGCGCGTCGCGCCGGCCCGGGCCTCGCAGGCCCCGGCGTCGCAGCCCCCTGGGGCGCGGACTCAGCGGCGACGGCGGTGCAGGGCGAGCGCGGCGGCGGTGCCGCCCGCGAGGGCGCCCACGCCGGCCGCGGCCGGGATGCCGACCTTGGCCGCCTTGCGGCCGGTCCGGTAGTCCCGCAGCCGCCAGTCGCGGTCCCTGGCGTGCCGCCGCAGCTTGGTGTCCGGGTTGACCGCGTACGGATGCCCGACGAGGGAGAGCATCGGGATGTCGTTGTGCGAGTCGCTGTACGCGGCGCAGCGTGCCAGGTCCAGGCCCTCGGCGGCGGCGAGCGCGCGTACGGCCTCGGCCTTGGCGGGGCCGTGCAGGAGTTCGCCGACCAGCTTGCCGGTGTAGACGCCGTCGACGGACTCGGCGACGGTGCCGAGCGCGCCGGTCAGGCCGAGGCGGCGGGCGATGATCGTGGCGGTCTCGACCGGGGCGGCGGTCACCAGCCAGACCTTCTGGCCGGCGTCCAGGTGCGCCTGGGCGAGCGCGCGGGTGCCGGGCCAGATGCGGTCGGCCATGTACTCGTCGTAGATCTCCTCGCCGATCGACATCAGTTCGGAGACGCGGTGGCCCTTCACGATCGACAGCGCGCTGTCGCGGGCCTCCTGCATGTGCTCGGGGTCCTCGACGCCGGCGAGCCGGAACCAGACCTGCGCCCAGGCGAACCGGGCGAGTTCGCGGCGCTGGAAGAACTTCCGCTTGTACAGGCCGCGGCCGAAGTGGAAGATCGCGGCGCCCTGCATCACGGTGTTGTCGAGATCGAAGAAGGCGGCGGCCTCGGTGTCGCCGACGACGGGGAACTCCGGCTCCGCGGGCTCGGCTTCGGCCGCCGCGGCGGCCGCGGCCTCCTCCCGCTCCCGTTCGAGCTGGGCCGAGGTCTTGCGGGCCGCCTCCGCGGCGGCCTCGCCTGCCAGGACGCTGCGCGCGGTGGCGGAGCGCCTACGGGGGGTGAGCCATCCAGGAGCGGCCATGTCAGGAGCATAGCCAGTCTGTTCGGTACTTCCCGACTTGTGGGAATGCCGTGGTGTGAACAGTGGGGGACTCCCTTGTTACCGACGCGCCCGGTTCCGGCGCGCAGAATGGACGGCATGTTCGGACGGACGAAGAAGAAGAGCGGTCCGCGGGAGAGCGGTCCGCGCACGGTGACGCTGATCGGCAAGCCGGGGTGTCATCTGTGCGACGACGCCCGCGCGGTGATCGAGACCGTGTGTGCCGAGACGGGTGCACTCTGGGAGGAGAAGGACATCCTCCGGGACGAGGCGCTGTACGCCGCGTACTGGGAGCAGATTCCGGTCGTGCTGGTCGACGGTGAGCAGCACACCTTCTGGCGGGTGGACGCCGGGCGGCTCCGGCGCGAACTGGGTGGTTGACCGAAAGGGGGCTACCATCATGGACGTTTTGTTGGGTTTCGGGGGCAGCGTCGTAAGGAGAGTGTGCGGTTTTGCCCCCTTCGGGATTCCAACGCAGTGACGCCGTCCGCGGTTCCGTACCGTCGCGATCCGGCCGCGTGACCCCGGTCACTTTGGGCAGACAAAACGGACACCATCTTTGTGCACGCGTTCACAAAGACATAGCCTGCATTCGACGGGGCGGTCCTGGGACACACGGCCGCCTGCAGCCCCGCTCATCCCGCAGGAGCACCGTGGCAACTGGCCGAACTCACCGACCGGCGACCCGTAGCCGAGGAATTCCCGAGGCCACCGTCGCCCGTCTCCCGCTGTATCTGCGTGCCCTCACGGCACTGTCGGAGCGCTCCGTGCCGACGGTCTCCTCCGAGGAGCTCGCGTCCGCGGCCGGGGTCAACTCCGCGAAGCTGCGCAAGGACTTCAGCTACCTCGGCTCGTACGGGACGCGCGGTGTCGGCTACGACGTCGAGTACCTCGTCTACCAGATCTCCCGCGAACTCGGCCTGACCCAGGACTGGCCGGTCGTGATCGTCGGTATCGGTAACCTCGGCGCCGCGCTCGCCGGCTACGGCGGTTTCGCCTCCCGCGGCTTCCGCGTCGCCGCGCTGATCGACGCCGACCCCGCGATGACCGGCAAGCCGGTCGCCGGGATCCCGGTGCAGCACAGCGACGACCTGGAGAAGATCGTCAGCGAGGACGGCGTCTCCATCGGCGTCATCGCCACCCCGGCCGGCGTCGCCCAGCAGGTCTGCGACCGGCTCGTGGCCGCCGGTGTCACCTCGATCCTCAACTTCGCGCCGACCGTGCTCTCCGTGCCCGACGGCGTGGACGTGCGCAAGGTCGACCTCTCCATCGAGCTGCAGATCCTCGCCTTCCACGAGCAGCGCAAGGCCGGCGAGGAGCCCGGCGCCGACTCCGGCACCGGCACCGAGGCCGCAGCCGCGGCTCCGGCCGCGACCGAGCCGGCCGGCGCCGCCGCGCCGCCCGCCGCCCGGACCGCGCAGGACTCCGGCCGTAAGGGACCTGACGGGGACATGCCCGCCGTGATGCCCGCATGAGCCTCCTCGTCGTCGGCCTCAGCCACCGCAGCGCCCCCGTCAGCGTCCTGGAGCGGGCCTCCCTCTCCGCCGACGCCCGGACCAAGCTGCTCCACGACACCCTCGCCGCCGAGCCGGCCGGCGAGGGCGCCGTCCTGGCCACCTGCAACCGCATCGAGCTCTACGCCGACGTGGACAAGTTCCACGCCGGTGTCGCCGAGCTGTCCACGCTGCTCGCCCAGCACAGCGGCGTCGGCCTCGAAGAGCTCACCCCCTATCTCTATGTGCACTACGAGGACCGCGCCGTCCACCACCTGTTCTCGGTGGCCTGCGGCCTGGACTCGATGGTCGTCGGCGAGGGCCAGATCCTCGGCCAGATCAAGGACGCCCTCGCGCTCGGCCAGGACCTGCACACCGCCGGACGCCTCCTGAACGACCTGTTCCAGCAGGCGCTGCGGGTCGGCAAGCGCGCCCACAGCGAGACCGGCATCGACCGGGCCGGGCAGTCGCTCGTCACCTTCGGCCTGGAGCAGCTCGCCCAGGGCCCCGACGTCGACACCTGGGCCAAGGGCAAGCGCGCCCTCGTCATCGGCGCCGGATCCATGTCCTCGCTCGCCGCCGCGACCCTCGCCCGGGCCGGTGTCGCCGAGATCGTCGTCGCCAACCGCACCGCCGCCCGCGCCGAGCGCCTCGTCGAGATCCTGACCGAGCCCGGTGGTACGGGTGTGGCCGCACGCGCGGTCGAGATGGTTGCCGTCGGCGACGAACTGACCCGTGCCGACGTCGTCGTCTCCTGCACCGGCGCCACCGGACTCGTCCTCACCGGCGAGGCCGTCGAGACCGCCATGTGCGGCCGCGAGAACCCGCTCTACCTGCTCGACCTCGCGATGCCCCGCGACATCGACGCCGCCGCCCACCGCATGCCCGGTGTCCGGCTCGTCGACATCGAATCGCTCGCCGAGGCCTCCGCCGACGCGCCCATGGCCAACGACGTCGACCAGGTGCGCACCATCGTCTCCGACGAGGTCGCCGCCTTCGGCGCCGCCCAGCGGGCCGCCCACATCACGCCGACCGTGGTCGCCCTGCGCGCCATGGCCGCCGAAGTGGTCGCCGGCGAGGTCGCGCGGCTGGAAGGCCGGCTGCCCGGCCTCGACGACAAGCAGCGCGCCGAGATCACCCAGACCGTGCGCCGGGTGGTCGACAAGCTCCTGCACGCGCCCACCGTGCGCGTGAAGCAGCTCGCCGGCGAACCCGGCGGCGCCGGGTACGCGGACGCACTGCGGACACTCTTCGACCTCGACCCGGAGACGGTTGCCTCTGTCAGCCGGGCCGACCGAAACGACGGCGACGTCAAGAACCGAGGGCGAGTATGACCGAGAAGGCACTGAGGCTCGGGACCAGGCGCAGCAAGCTCGCCATGGCCCAGTCCGGACATGTGGCCGACGCCGTCCGGCAGCTGACCGGCCGGACCGTCGAGCTCGTGGAGATCACGACGTACGGAGACACCTCCCGCGAGCACCTCGCGCAGATCGGCGGCACGGGTGTGTTCGTCGCCGCGCTGCGCGACGCGCTGCTCGCCGGCGAGGTCGACTTCGCCGTGCACTCCCTCAAGGACCTGCCGACCGCCCAGCACCCCGACCTGGCGCTGGCCGCGATCCCGAAGCGCGAGGACCCGCGCGACGTCCTGGTCGCCCGCGAGGGAGTCACCCTGGACACGCTGCCGGCCGGCGCCCGCGTCGGCACCGGCTCGCCGCGCCGGATGGCCCAGCTCAACGCGTACGCGCGCAGCCACGGCCTGACCATCGAGACCGTACCGATCCGCGGCAACATCGACACCCGGGTCGGCTATGTGCGCAAGGGAGAGCTCGACGCGGTGGTCCTCGCCGCGGCCGGACTCAACCGCATCGGCGGAACCGAGGAGCTCACCGGCTCCCTGTCGGTCGACCCTCTGTCGGTCGACGCGGTCCTGCCCGCCCCCGGCCAGGGGGCACTGGCCGTCGAGTGCCTGGCGTCGAACGCCGACCTCGTCGCCGCGCTCGCCGAGCTCGACGACCCGTACACCCGGGCCGCCGTGACCGCCGAGCGAACCCTGCTCGCCGCCCTGGAGGCCGGCTGCTCCGCACCCGTGGGTGCGCTGGCCGACCTGCTGGCAGACGGCCCCGGTCCCGAGCAGGCTGTCACCGAAATGCGCCTGCGCGGCGTCGTCGGCACCACCGACGGCTCCACGCTGGTGCAGCTGTCCACCACCGGTCCCGTACCCACCTCGCACGACGAGGCGGTGGCGCTCGGACGCGAACTCGCGGACGAGATGCTCGCCAAGGGTGCGGCCGGTCTTATGGGGGAGCGAGCACTTTGAGCCCCACCGCCCCGACCACCAGCCCCGCGTCCGCCGCCTTCCCCGGCCACGGTCACGTCACCTTCCTCGGCGCCGGACCCGGCGACCCGGGACTGCTGACGCTCCGGGCCGTCGAAGCGCTGGCCGGCGCGGACGTCCTGATCGCCGAGCCGGAGGTGCTCGACGTCGTTCGCGGGCATGCGCGCGCGGGCGTGAGCACGCCTGAGCTGACGGTTGTCGACGAGGCGTCAACAACCGTCGGTGTCCCCGTGTTGAGGGATGCGACCAATCTTGTCATGGAGGCCGCGAGGGGCGGCAAGCGGGTCGTCCGTGCGGTGACCGGCGACCCCGGCCTCGACGGCAACGCGGGCGCGGAGATGCTCGCCTGCGCCTCCGCCGGCATCCCCTTCGAGGTCGTGCCCGGCGTGGCCACGGCGGTCGGCGTGCCCGCGTACGCCGGTGTGCCGCTGCGCGACGCGCAGGGCACGGACGTGCGTTTCGTCGACGCGCGGACCGCCGACGACCGGTGCTGGGCCGAGGTCGGCGCCTCCGACGGCACCGTCGTCGTGTCCACGTCGTTGGACTCGGTCGCCGCGGCGGCCGGTGAGCTGGTGGCGGCTGGCCGTAAGCCGGACACCCCGCTCACCGTCACCATCGCGGGTACGACCACGCGTCAGCGCACCTGGACGGCCACCCTCGGGACGATCGCCCAGGTCTTCAAGCAGGGCAAGGTGCTCCCCTCGCCCGAGGGCCACCGTCCGGTGATAGCCGTGGTCGGCGAGCGCAGCGCCCCGGCGCAGCGGGACCAGCTGTCGTGGTTCGAGTCCAAGCCGCTCTTCGGCTGGCGGGTGCTCGTGCCGCGTACCAAGGAGCAGGCCGCGTCGCTCTCCGACCAGCTGCGCTCGTACGGCGCGGTGCCGCACGAGGTGCCGACCATCGCCGTCGAGCCGCCGCGCACGCCGCAGCAGATGGAGCGGGCGGTCAAGGGGCTCGTCACCGGCCGCTACGAGTGGATCGCCTTCACCTCGGTGAACGCGGTCAAGGCGGTGCGGGAGAAGTTCGAGGAGTACGGGCTCGACGCCCGCGCCTTCGCCGGGATCAAGGTCGCGGCGGTGGGCGAGCAGACCGCGGCCGCCCTGGTCGACTTCGGTGTGAAGCCGGACCTGGTGCCGAGCGGCGAGCAGTCCGCGGCGGGTCTCCTGGAGGACTGGCCGCCCTACGACCCGGTCTTCGACCCGATCGACCGTGTCTTCCTGCCGCGCGCCGACATCGCGACCGAGACGCTGGTCGCCGGCCTCATCGAGCTGGGCTGGGAGGTCGACGACGTCACCGCCTACCGGACCGTGCGCGCCTCGCCGCCGCCGGCCGACACCCGTGAGGCGATCAAGGGCGGCGGCTTCGACGCGGTGCTCTTCACGTCCTCGTCGACCGTGCGGAACCTCGTCGGCATCGCCGGCAAGCCGCACAACGTCACGGTCATCGCCTGCATCGGTCCGGCGACCGCCAAGACGGCGGAGGAGCACGGCCTGCGGGTCGACGTCCTCTCGCCGGAGCCGTCCGTCCACAAGCTCGCGGAAGCGCTGGCCGAGTTCGGCCTGCGCCGCCGCGCGGCGGCCCAGGAGGCGGGCGACCCGGTGACGCGCCCGAGCGAGCGGCGGCCGGGGGCGCGGAGGCGTCGTACGACGTAGCCGCCTGCTTGTCCGCGTGGGGCGCGGTTCCTTCGGGGGCCGCGCCCCTCGCGCGTCGCGGGAGCCGGCAACACGGTGTCGGTAAGTGCACGGTCTGGGCGGGCGTAGCCTCAAAGGCATGAATGCGTACGGAAGCTTCCCCGGGACGCGGCCGCGGCGGCTGCGGACGACGCCCGCCATGCGGCGGATGGTGGCCGAGACGCGGCTGCACGCGGCCGATCTGATTCTGCCCGCCTTCGTGCGGGAGGGCGTCAGCGCGCCCGTGCCGATCTCCGCCATGCCCGGCGTCGTGCAGCACACGCGGGACACGCTGCGGAAGGCCGCCGTGGAGGCGGTGGAGGCCGGGGTGTCCGGGATCATGCTGTTCGGCGTGCCCGAGGACGCGAAGAAGGACGCGGCGGGGACGGCGGGGACGGACCCCGACGGGATCCTGCAGGTGGCGATCCGGGACGTGCGGGCCGAGGTCGGCGACGACCTGGTGATCATGTCGGACCTGTGTCTGGACGAGTACACGGACCACGGCCACTGCGGTGTGCTCGACGCGGAGGGGCGGGTCGACAACGACGCCACCCTGGAGCGGTACGCCGAGATGGCCCAGGTGCAGGCCGACGCCGGCGTGCACGTGGTGGGGCCGTCCGGGATGATGGACGGCCAGGTCGGGGTGATCCGGGACGCCCTGGACACCATCGGCAAGGAGGACGTGTCGATCCTCGCGTACACCGCGAAGTACTCCTCCGCCTTCTACGGCCCCTTCCGGGAGGCCGTGGGCTCCTCGCTGACCGGCGACCGCAAGACGTACCAGCAGGACCCCGCCAATGCGCGCGAGTCCCTGCGGGAGCTCGCCCTCGATCTGGAGGAGGGCGCGGACATGGTCATGGTCAAGCCGGCCGGTCCGTACCTGGACATCCTGGCCAAGGTCGCCGAGTCGGTGGACGTGCCGGTCGCCGCGTACCAGATCAGCGGTGAGTACGCGATGGTCGAGGCCGCCGCCGAGAAGGGCTGGATCGACCGCGACAAGGCGATCTTCGAGACCCTGACCGGCATCCGCCGGGCCGGTGCGCAGATGATCCTCACCTACTGGGCCACCGAGGTCGCCCAGAAGCTGGGGCGCCGGATCTGATGCACCCTGGAGAGGTACCGACAGGTACCTCTCTGGAGGTGGTCCTCATGACGATGAACACGCTCGTCGGCTGGCACGTCGAGATGGAGTTCCAGGAGGAGGGCGACCGGACGCGTGCGGCCTGCATGGTGCGGCTCGGTGACGGCACCGAGTTCCGCGCCCACGGCAATGCGAACCGGCACCCCTCCGACCCCGAGCAGTTGCGGGTCGGCGAGGAGATCGCCGGGGCGAGGGCGCTGATGGACCTCGCCTCCCAGCTCTTGCAGAAGGCCCACACCGAGATCGACGAGGTGTCGGGCCGTACCTCCCACCCCATCAACAGGTGACCGGGCTTCCGGGCCGTTCCCGAGCCCTCGGCTTCTGACGTACGTCAGTCGCGGGGGCCGTGGGCGGCCTGGACGCCGTCCAGGACCAGGTCCAGGGTGCCCATGAGCTCGTGGGCGAGCTGGTCCGGGGCCGCGTCCGGGCGGCCGCACCAGCGGTACAGCGCGCCCAGGTAGAGGTCGCGCAGCGCGTGGCCGATCTGGTCGGCGGTGAAGCGGGTGTGGAACTCGCCGCTGCGGATGCCGTCCCCGGCGATCCGGGCGAACAGCTCGGCGAGATAGGGGTCCTCCAGGAGCGGGCGGCCGGCCCGGACCCAGGCCATGAGGAGCGAGTTGGTCTCCTGCCGGTGTCCCTCGTTGATCCGGCTGAGGGTGGTCATGCAGTGGCGCAGCTGCCCGACGGCCGAGTCCGCGCCGCAGCCGTCGGCGGCCAGGGTGGCGAGGAGGGCGTCGCGCCGCTTCTCGCCCCAGGCGCCGAGGAGGTCCTCCTTGCGCTGGAAGTAGTTGAAGAACGTCCCGCGCGCGACGTCGGCGCGCTCCACGATCTCGTCGATGGAGGTCTCGTCGTAGCCCTGCTCCGCGAAGAGTGTGATGGCGGAGCTGTACAGCCGCTCCTTGACCCTGAGCTTGTTGCGTTCCCGCCGGCCCAGGGGGGCCGCGCCCTGGCGGTTCGTGGCCGCTTCTGTCGGGCTCACGCGCTACTCCGATCTGTTCGTCAGCCGATCAGGCCCGCTCCCCTCGGTCCTGGTTGATGGACCAAAGTTTAACTATGACTCGAAGTCAAAGTTAATACGTGGGCCATATTCGGCCGCCGAACCGGACCGGCGGCCTCCGTGCCGCCGGTCCGGGCCGATGGAGCTCGGGCAGGCCCTAGCCGATCGTCGCGAGGATCCGGTGCAGGCTCTCCGGGCCGAGCAGGCGGCCCGCGGTGAGGTCGAGCCCGAAGTCCGAGCGCAGTTCGGTGCGCAGCCGGGTCGCCATCAGCGAGTCCAGGCCCATCTCGCGCAGCGGCCGGCGGTGGTCGAGCCGGTCCTCGGGGATCTCCAGGAGGTCGGCGACCCGCCGCACCAGGGCCTCGGCCGCGGTGACCGCGCCGTTCGGGTGCGTCCGGGCGGTCGGCTCCGTGGCCTGCTCCGGGGTGCGCTGGGCCGGGATGCGCACCAGGGGGGCCCGGGACTGCGGGGCCTGGGCCCGCGTCTCGTACGCCTCCCGGGGCCGCGGCAGCAGGCGGGCGCCGAGCGCCGCGAGGGGGCCGGGCCGGTGGGAGGGCAGGGCCCGCAGTTCGATGGCGAGGAACTCGGCGAGCACGCATCCGTCGGGGTCCAGGAGCAGCACGTCGCCGCGGGCCCGGTCCTTGCCCTGTGCCGGGCGGACCCGGCACAGGGCCCAGAACTCCTCGCCCGGGTCGGCGTGCACCCGTACGGTGCCGAAGCCCGTCGGTACGTACGCGGTGCCGGGCCGGTAGGCGGCGAGCAGGGTGAGCAGGCCCGACTCCCAGGAGGCGGCGTCGGGGCCCGCCGCGGCTCCGGGCGTACGGCGCAGGCGGGCGACCGCCTGGCCGCCCCGGCGCCAGACGTGCCGGACGGCGCGCAGGTCCTCGTCGATGCCGAAGCCCAGGTCCTCCGCCACGGCGAGGAAGTCCTCGGCGCGGCGGTAGCCGAGCCGGCGGGCGAGCGTGCGGTCGAGCAGGGCGCGCCGGTCGTGCGGCTGGGCCGGGGTGGCGTCCGCCGGCCGCAGGGTGGCCTCGGCGCACAGCTCCGGCGGGGCGTCCGGGGTGCGCCGGGCTTCGGCGCGCACCCGGCGCAGGCCGGCCGGGCCGGGGCCGTCGACGGTCACGCGCAGGACGGCCGTGGGCAGTTCGTCGTGGGTGAGGAGGTGCTCGCCGAGGCGGACACCGGTCAGTGCCGGCCCCTCGCTCCCGCAGCCGGTGGCAGCGCGGGCGGTGTCGAGCATCGCCGCCAGGTAGACCGAGGGCAGGACCGGTCTGAGGCCGCGCACGCTCACGCCGGTGTCCCAGCCGGTGATGCCCCAGTCGGCGAGGGCGTCCTCGCGGACGTACGGCCCCGCCGGACGGGCGGGACCGGCCGGGGCGGTGCCGGCCGGTGCGGCGGGGTGCCGGAGCGCGTCGCAGTCCCAGGCGTACGTCGGCAGGTCCTCCGGCATCGCGGGCGCGGCCCCGTACCAGCGGGTCCAGTCCACCCGGGCGCCGTGGGCGAAGGCCCGGCCCACGGTCTCCAGGAGGGCGACGGGCTCGTCGCAGTCGCGCCGCAGGGTGGCGAGCGCCACGCAGTCCGCGCTCGCCGCGCTCGCCGCGTCCTCCGTGCCCTCCGTGCAGAGGGACCGGCGCGTCTCGTCGACGGCCGCGGTCAGCACCGGGTGCGGGCCGACCTCCAGGAAGAGGGTCTCCTCCGCGCACAGGAGCCGTACCGCCTCGGTGAAGCGGACCGGCTTGCGCAGGTTGTCCTGCCAGTACCGGGGGAGGAGTTCGTCCCCGCGCACCGGCGCGGCGAGGACGCTGGACACGAGGCCGGCGGTGGCCGGCCGCGGGTCCAGGTCGGCGAGCGCGGCGACCAGTTCGTCGCTGATCAGATCCATGTCGGGGGAGTGCGAGGCGACTTCGACCCGGACCGTACGGCAGAGCACGTCGCGCCCCTCCAGGGCCGCGGTGACGGCGGCCAGGGCCTCGTGCGGTCCGGCGAGGACGGTCGCCGAGGGGGAGTTCTCGGCGGCGACGCACACTCCGGCGAACTCGGGCCGCTCGGCGAGGACTTCGCGTGCCGCGTCGGCGCCGAGCTCGACGGCGAGCATGGCGCCGAGGCCGGCCAGGCGGCGCATCAGCCGGCTGCGGCGGCAGATCACCGCGCAGCCGTCGCGCAGGCTCAGCGCTCCGGCCACGCAGGAGGCGGCGATCTCGCCCATGCTGTGGCCCAGGCAGACGTCCGGGTCGAGGCCCGCCTCGCGCAGTGCGGCGGCGAGGCCGACCCCGACGGCCCAGAGCGCGGGCTGGACCAGGTCGATGTCGGTGGGCAGCTCGGTCGCCGTGGTGAGCAGCTCCAGGAGCGACCAGCCGAGTTCGGCCCGGATCGCGGTGTCGCACTCGGTCAGCGCGGCCCGGAAGGCCGGTGACGCGTCGAGGAGTCCGCGTCCCATGCCGAGCCACTGCGAGCCCTGGCCGGGGAAGACGAAGGCGGTGCGCCGGGGTGCGCCGAAGCCGGCGTCGGCGATGCCGCCGCCGGTCGTCGACCCGGCGGAGGCCAGGGCGCGCAGCCGGGCGGCGACGGCGGCGTGGGTGTCGCCGCGGACCCAGAGCCGGTACGGGTGGGCGTCCCGGCGCAGGGCCGCGGCGGCGCACAGCTCGCGCAGCGGGTGCCGGCCGCCGGGTCCGTCCAGGTAGGCGGCCCAGGACCGGGCGAGGCGGGCCAGCGAGCGCTCGGAGCGAGCGCTGAGGACCAGCAGCTGCTCCGTACCGTCGGCCGCCGCGCCGACGGGGCTCGTCCCGGCCGCGCCCGTACCGGCGGCCTCCGTACCGTTGCCCTCCGTACCGTTGGTCGGCGTCCCGGCAGCCCCCGCCGCGGTCGGGACGGCGGTCGTCGGGCGCGTGGCGGCCGGGACGGGACGGTAGGAGCCGACCACGACGTGCGCGTTGGTGCCGGAGATGCCGAAGGAGCTGACGCCGATCCTGGCGGTCCGGTCGGCGTTCGGCAGTGCGGTGTTGCGGGTGACCACGCGGACGTGGAGTCCTTCGTCGGCGATCACCGGGTTCTCCGTGGAGCAGTGCAGCGAGGCGGGGATGACGCCGTGCCGGGCGATCAGGACGGCCTTGATCAGTCCGGCGATCCCGGCGGCCGACTCGGTGTGCCCGATGTTGGTCTTCACCGAGCCGGTGGGCAGCGGCCGTTCGGCCGGGCGCCGGGTCGCCTCGGCGAGGGCGCGCAGTTCGACGGCGTCGCCGACGGCGGTGCCGGTGCCGTGGGACTCGACGTAGTCCAGCTGGTCGGGGGTGATGCCGGCGGCGCGGCACGCCGCCCGGAGCATCGCGACCTGTCCGCTGACCGCGGGCTGCAGCAGCAGTCCGCTGCCGCGGCCGTCGTTGGTGACGGCGCTGCCGAGGAGGGTGGCCAGGACGGGGTCGCCGTCGCGTTCGGCGTCGGCGAGGCGCTTGAGGACGACCACTCCGACGCCGTCGCTGCGGACGAAGCCGTCGGCGTCGGCGGCGCCGAAGCGGCAGCGGCCCTCGGGGGAGAGCATCGCGCCCTGGGAGTAGGCGATGGCGTCGTGGCTGGAGAGCACGAGGTTGACGCCCGCGGCGAGGGCGAGGTCGCACTCGCCGGTGAGCAGGCTCTGCCGGGCGTTGTGGACCGCGACCAGGGAGGAGGAGCAGGCGGTGTCCAGGACGACGCTGGGGCCGAGCAGGTCGAGGGCGAAGGAGAGCCGGCCGGCCGTCACGGCGCGCAGCCGGCTGCCGGCCATGTCGCGGATGTTGGGGCCGCCGGGACCGGCGGAGACCTCCGCGTATTCGGCGGTGGCCTGCCCGACGAAGACGCCGGCGGGGGTGCCGGCCAGCGTGGAGGGGCGGATGCCGGCGTGTTCGAGGGCTTCCCACGCGGTCTGGAGGAGCAGCCGCTGCTGCGGGTCGACGGCCTTGGCCTCGGCGGGGGAGATGCCGAAGAAGGCGTGGTCGAAGGCGAACGGGTCGGCGATGAAGCCGCCGTGGCGCGAGGCCGTCTTGCCGAGGGTGCCGGACTGCGGCGCGTAGTCGGCGGTGATGTCGAAGCGCTCGGCGGGCACCGGGGTGACCGAGTCCGTGTGGGCCAGCAGATTGGCCCAGAACCGGGCGGGCCCGTCCGCACCCGGGAACCGGCACCCGAGGCCGATGACGGCGATGGGGGTGAGGGCGGGGGTGGGGGTGGGGGTGGAGGCGAGGTTTGCTAAGAGCGCCATGGGAATGAGTGCCAACCTTCTCGTGATACGACCGATGATGGGTTCGTCAGCAGTGCAGTTGGACTAGCGGGATACAAACTTACACTCCGACTCAACTTTGACCCAGTGTTCTTCGGCTGCATTTCCGGCATTCTCAGCATTCGAGATGATTTCGTTCGTATGCCGAGAGTGGCTCGGGAGGGGCCGGCGCTGTCAGGCCGTGCAGCAACAGGCTGAGGGACAGCTGCAGTTCGGCGTGGAGCCGGCGGCGCCGGCCGTCGGGGACCGGATGCGCCCAGCGGTGCAGGGCTCCGAAGTACAGGTCGCGCAGGGCCTCGCCGAGCTGCTCGGAGCTGGCGGCGCTGCGGATCTCGCCCCGGGCCCGGCCCTCCTCGATGATCAGCGCGAAGACCGACCCCAGGCGGGAGCGCCCGTCGAACAGGTGCCCCGACTGGATCCAGGCCGTCACCATCGCGGCGCTCAGCTCCGGCTCCTCCTCGTTGAGGTCGCCGAGGGTGGACATGCAGGCGCGCAGCGCCTCCACGGCGTCCGTCGCGCTCTCCAGGTGTGGCGTCAGACGGCAGGTCAGCTTGTGCATCCGCTCCTGGGACCAGGCGCTGATCAGGCAGTCCTTGCGCGGGAAGTAGTTGAAGAAGGTGCCGCGCCCGATGCCCGCGTGCTCCGCGATCTGTGCGACGGAGGTGTCCGCGTACCCCTGCCGGCTGAAGAGGGACAGGGCCGCGACGTAGACGCGCTCCTGGTTGCGCTCTCTGACCCGCCGCCGGCGCGGGGGAGTGGGTGCTCCGTCGTCCGAGGGCTGGCGCACGGGACCTCCAGGTGCGTCGTCGGGTGGGGATGAAGGATGGATGAAGGTTCAGGGATATCCTCCCATGTAAACATGGACTCTGGCCGAGAAATGGACTTGAGTGTATGTTTATATCCGGGCCTCGTAGGACAGGCCCCGGCGGAAGCCACTGCCACGGGCTCGGGAGTGGGTGGTGCCCACGTCCCACCGGCTACGAACGGGGGAGCAATGACTTGGATGGCACCTCAGAGACCGCGTACCGAAGGGGCCGTCGGGGCCCAGCCGGTCTCCGTCCTGGTGGTCGAGGGGGACACCGCCGCCGCCGAGGCGCGGGTGCGCGACCTGCAGCGGCAGGGATACGCCGCGAGCAGCGTCGGCACCGGGGAGCAGGCGCTCGCGGTGCACCAGCGGTCCGACATGGTGCTGCTCGACCTCGACTTACCCGACATCGACGGCCTGGAGGTCTGCCGGCTGATCCGCCGCGCCGGGGACAAGCCGATCATCTCCATCGCCACCCGTGACGCCGAACTGGACCGGGTCCTGGCCCTGAAGGCCGGAGCGGACGACTGCGTGGTCGCCTCGTGCGGGCCGCGCGAGATGCTCGCCCGCGTCGAGGCCGTACTGCGCCGGGCCCATCCCCGGCCGCCGGCCTCGCACACCATCTCCCTCAGCCCGCTGCACATCGACAACATCACCCGCGAAGTGCGCCTCGACGGACGGCCGGTGGAGCTCACCGCCAAGGAGTTCGACCTCCTGCACACCCTCGCCGCGGACCCCAAGACCGTCCTGTCGCGCAAGGAGCTGATGACCCGCGTGTGGGACACCGCGTGGGCGGCTTCCAGCCGCACCATCGACACCCATGTCAGCAATCTGCGGGCGAAACTCGGCGACAAATGGATCATCACCGTCCACGGAGTCGGCTATCGACTGGGGCGCGGATAGCGAAGAAAAGACGCTCCCATGTGCGGCTTCATTCACCGGGGTTGCACGGTATTCACGGCCGATGACGTTCGCTGACACTCCTTGACAAGCTCCGACACAAGAAGCGTTGTCCGGCCAGGAGCGGGCCGTACAGGATGGTCATCGGCGCGGCAGGCGCAGCTCGGAAAGGCGCACCGCGCTTCGACGGGATTTCCACGGATACCGACGGAGGGAAACGCAATGTCGAAGACAGGACGCGAGGAAAACCCCCCGATAAGGCCCCGCATTTCCGATGCGACGCTGCGGGACAGCGCGCACATGGCGGGCGTCGAATTCGGCCCCAAGGACGCCGCGACGATCGCGGACCTGCTGGTGAGGACCGGCGTCGAGCTGGTCGAGGTCGGCATGGTGGCCGGGCCCGGTTCGAAGGACGCCGACCTCGTCCTCGCCACCCACGAGACCGTCGGCCCCGAGCGCAGCATGACGCTCGTGGTCGTACGCGACCGCCACCAGGTCGCCAAGGCCCTCGACGAGGCCGAGCGGCTCGGCGTGAAGCACATCATGTACTCCATCCCCACCTCCGAGCAGCACGCCCGGCTCAAGCTCGGCTCGCCCAGCGCGAAGTTCCTCAACACCCTTGCGAAGTCCGCGATCTCGCAGGCCAAGGACCGCGGCTTCCACGTCACCTTCAGCGGCGAGGACGGTGCCCGCACCCCCGCGGAGCGGCTCGTCCCGTACGTCACCGCGGGCTTCGAGGCCGGGGCGGACCGCTTCCGGCTCGCCGAGACCGTCGCGTACCTCTCGCCGTGGCAGATGGAGGACGTGATCGCGGACCTCACCGCGATCGACGGCTCCGAGATCGAGATCCACTCGCACAACATGCTGGGGATGGCGGTCGCCAACTCCCTCGCCGCCGTCCGCGCCGGCGCCCAGTGGATCTCGGCGACCGTCGGCGGCATCGGGGAGCGCGGCGGCAACGCCCCGCTCGCCGAACTGCTGACCTCGCTGCGCGTGATCCACGGCGACACCCGGTTCGACCTGAGCCACCTCACCGAGCTGTCCCGGATCGCCCTCGAGGGCGCCGGCCTCGGCGAGGCGTTCCAGTCCGGCCCGACCACGCCGCACGCCTTCGCGTACGAGCTCCCGGGCCAGCTCACCCACCCCGAGGCGTACGAGACGCTGCCGGCCGAGCTCGTGGGCAACTCCCGCGAGGTGCGCGTCCGCACCCGGCTCACCCCCGCCCTCGTGAAGTGGGCGCTCGCCGAGTCCGGCGTCTTCGTCGACGCCGAGATCTTCACCCCCTGGCTGATCGAGCGTCAGGAGCGCGAGGGCGGACCGGTCATGGACCGGGACGCGATCCGCAAGGCCGCCGTCGACTTCCAGGCCGCCTGACCCCCTCGTACCGCCCGCACCACCGCCCCCACGCGCACCGCACCCCCCCACACACACACGTACCGCATCACCCATGACGACCCACTGGAGTTCACTCATGTCCACCGCCACCACCGTGACCGGCGTCTGCCCCGAGTGCGAGACCGACCTGACCGTGCCGCCGATGGTCACCGGCGAGACCCTCGCCTGCCCCGAGTGCATGCTCACCCTGCGCGTCGAGGACGTCCGGGACGGCGTGCTCAGCCTCGAGATGGTCGAGGTCACCCTCCGCGACTGGGGCCAGTGAGATGACCAAGAAGGTCGCGGTCGTCGCCGACCGGATCAGCTGGGAGGAACGCAAGCTGATCGAACTCGGCCCCGGCCTCGGACTGCAGGTCGACTGGGTCAACGACGAGTCCCTGTGCCTCGGCGGCGCCGACGCCCCGTCCGTGAACGCGTACGACGCGCTCCTGGTCCGCAGCCGCAGCTACACCCGCGGCGGACTGGTCGCCACCCTCGCCGAGGAGGCCGGGATCCCGGTCCTCAACTCCGCCCGGGCCATCAACGCCTGCGAGAACAAGGCCGTCCTGCGCGCGGTCCTGCGGGCCGCGAGCATCCCGGTCCCGGACTTCCGGCTCGTGCTGTCCCGCAAGGACTTCGAGAAGGCCCTCGACCAACTGGGCGTCCCCGTCGTCCTCAAGCCGATCTTCGGCGGCATGGGCAAGCGGGTCACCCTGATCCGCCACACCGACACCGCCCACTCCGTCTACGACTACGTCGAGGACCTCGGGCACGCCTTCGAACAGGCCTGCCTGGTCGAGCCGTTCCTCGCCGGCGGCAGCTCCGTGCGCTGCCTGGTCGCGGGCAGCGAGATCGTCGCCGCCGCCGAGTTCGCCAGCGCCGGCACCGACTGGCGCAGCAACGCGGCCCTCGGCAACAGCAGCACCGCCATCGCGCACGACCCCGACGTCGTGAAGATCGTGGACGCCGTGGTCGCCGAACTCGGCCCGGGCATCTACGGCATCGACCTGTTCCGCACCGAGGACGGCCTCGTCGTCAACGAGGTCAACCACGCCCCCGCCTTCCGGGGCGTGGCCTCCACCACCGCGGCGGACATCCCCTCCGCCATCGTCTCGTACGTGCAGGAGCTACTCGCATGATCCGGGCAGGAGTCGTCGGAGCCTCCGGGCTCGCCGGCGGCGATCTGATCAGACTGATCACCCAGCACCCCGACATGGAACTGACCTTCCTCGGCGGTTCCTCCAACATCGGCCGGCGCCCGGCCGAACTGCACGCCAACCTGCGCATCGACCTCGGGCTGACCGTGCAACCCGTCACCGAGGAGGTCGCCGACCAGGTCGACGTCCTCTTCATGGCCACCCCGGCCCCCGTCTCGAACCGCCTGGCCGAGCAGCTCGTCGACAAGGTCCCGGCGCTCGTCGACCTCAGCGGCGCCTTCCGCATCGCCACCCCCGAGCGCCACGACCGCTGGTACCCCAAGGTCGACCGGCGCGCCGACCTCGCCGACCGCTTCGTGTACGGCGTGCCCGAGCTCGTCCGGGACCAGCTCAAGGACGCCTCGCTGATCTCCATGCCGGGCTGCTACGCCACCGCGCTCACCCTGAGCCTGGCGCCGCTCACCCTCGGCCTCGGGCTCGGCCTGAAGACCGTCGTGGTCGACGGCAAGAGCGGCTCCAGCGGCGGCGGCCTCCAGCTGCGCACCTCGGACCTGCACCCCTTCCGCAGCGGCGCCATCGCCCCGTACGCCCCCACCGGGCACCGGCACGCCGCCGAGGTCGGCGACTTCCTGGAGCGGGCCAAGAAGGGCTCCATCGACTCGCTGACGATGTCCGCCTACGGCGTCTCGCACGTGCGCGGGCTGCTCACCAGCTCGTACGTGTTCACCGACGAGCAGATCGACCAGCGCGAGCTCCAGCGGGCGTACACCCGCTTCTACAAGGGCGAGCGTTTCGTCCGGGTGCGCCGCAACGACGAGACGCTGATCCCGGTGCCCGACCCGCAGGCCGTCCTGGGCTCCAACTTCTGCGACGTGACCGTCCTGAAGGACGAGGAGGGCGACCGCATCGTCGTCCTCGCCGCCCTCGACAACCTCATCAAGGGCGCGGCCGGCCAGGCCGTCCAGGCCGCGAACATCCGCTTCGGGCTGCCCGAGGAGACGGGGCTGACCATGCAGCCGGTGATGCCCGCATGACCGGCACACCCGGAGAGCGGACGCCGACCGTCGTCAAGCTGGGCGGCAGCTGCCTGGACGACCTCGACGGCAGCTGGTGGGACGACCTGGCCGCGCACGGCCGGGAGCACCCGCTGATCCTCGTACACGGCTGGTCCAAGCCGCTCAAGAAGCTGAACCCGGCCCGCTACACCGACCCGTCGGCGATCCTCCGCGACCGCTACGGCAACCAGAGCCGCTGGACCACGCCCGAGGTCATCGCCGACATCAAGACCGTCAGCGCGGCCATGGCCGAGGACGTCTTCGCCCGGCTCGCCGACCGCGGGATCACCGCGGAGCGGCTGCTCGGCAGCGACGGCCTGGTCCGGGCCGGCGAGGGCGAACGCTGGTGGTGGCGCGACAAGAAGCTGGTCGAACTGGAGAACCTGGTCGGCCCGATCACCGGCGTCGACCCGGCGCCGCTGAAGAACCTCCAGGCCGGTCACGCCTACCTCGTCACGCCGCTCGCGAGCAACGCGGCGGGCCAGGAGGTCAACACCGACGCCGACCGGGCCGCCGCCGCCATCGCCGGCGCCGCCGGCGCCACCGACCTGGTCCTGGTCACCGATGTCGCCCATCTGCTGATCGACGACCGGCCGGTGCGCGAGATCAGCGCCGAGGCGGCGGCCGCGTTCCGCGACAAGGGCGCCACCGGCGGCATGCGCAAGAAGCTACGGGCCGCCGGCGAGGCCCTGGAGCGGGGCGTGGAGCGCGTCGTCATCGGCAGCGCGGCCACCACGGACCTGCTCGCGGCCCGTACCGGCACCGTCATCACGCGAACCTGAGGAGCGAGCACATGGCGAAATCCCGTGTGTTGGTCGTCAACAACGGAACCCTGTCCCTCAAGCAGCTGCGCAAGCGCTTCGAGGACCTGGGCTCGGACACCGAGGCCGTCGACGCGGCCTCCGTGCCCGCGAGCCTCGGCGGCCGCTACCAGGCCATCGTGCTCAGCGGCACCAAGGTGCGGGCCTACGACCAGGACTTCTACAAGCCGCTCGTCGACCTCGTCATGGGCGCCGACGTCCCCGTCTTCGCGATCTGCGGCGGCATGCAGCTGATCGCGGTCTCGGCCGGCGGCCGCCTGGAGGAGGGGTCGTCGCGCGTCGGCGGCTACGAGGTGCAGGTCGACAAGACCGAGCCGCTCTTCGAGTACGTGAAGCCCACCGTGACCGTCTTCCACCGCCACACCCTGTACCTCCAGGAGGCGCCGGAAGGCTTCCGCTCCATCGGCCGCTCCGAGCACGCCCCCGTGGAGTTCATGCGCTCCGAGGACGGCCGGATCTTCGGCGCCCAGGCGCACCTGGAGTTCCGCAGCGACGGCATGGAGATCCTGCGCGGCTTCGCGCAGCTCTACCGGTGACGGCCTCCGTTCCTCCCCCGAACTCGGCTACGTATCCCTAAGGACTGGCAATGAGTGATCAGGAAAACCCGCAGGAAAACCCGCAGGACCACCGGCAGGACCCCGCCCTCACCGTCCACCTGAACGGCAGCGGCGGCAGCATCAAGGGCTGGGTGGTCGTCGACTCGCTCGTCGACGGTCTGGCCATGGGCGGCACCCGGATGACCACCGGGGTCACCGAGGAGGAGGTCGCCGGCCTCGCCCGCGACATGACCGAGAAGTTCACCCTCGCGGGGCTCCGCATCGGCGGCGCCAAGGCCGGCATCGTCGCCACCGGAGCCAACTCCGAGGGCGCCGGCCGCGAGGAGACCTTCCGCACCTTCGGCCGCACGGTCAAGCCGC
Source organism: Streptomyces sp. NPDC051909 (assembly GCF_040681095.1). Lineage (NCBI taxonomy): Bacteria > Bacillati > Actinomycetota > Actinomycetes > Kitasatosporales > Streptomycetaceae > Streptomyces > Streptomyces sp. NPDC051909. The sequence continues at coordinate 22,723 of NZ_JBFAYA010000028.1, forward strand.
TGCTGCACGGCGGCATCCACCTCGGCATCGACATGGGCGTCACCCCGGCCGACCGGGCCGTCTTCTTCGACGAGGCCGGCTACGACCCGCGCTACCGGCTCGGCGCCCCCGACATGCCGATCGACTGGCGTACGTACTACGAGCCGCTGATCGACTGCACCGGCCACGGCGTCGGCGTCGCCGCGCTCACCGCCCTGGAGGCGGGCGGCCGCACCGAGCCCGCCCGGGTCGTCATCCAGGGCTTCGGCGCCGTCGGCCGCGCCGTCGCCCGCTTCCTGGAGGACCGCGGCCACCTCGTCGTCGGCATCGCCGACGTCCAGGGCACGATCAGCGCCGACCGCCTGCCGGTGGCCGACCTGGTCGCCGTCACCGACGAGTTCGGCCGCATCGACCACTCCCGGCTGCCACAGCACGTCACCGTGAACCGCGAGCCCGACGCCTGGCTCGACGTGGACGCCGACCTGCTCGTGCTCGCCGCCCAGAAGTACGCCCTCAACGCCGAGAACGCCCACCGGCTGCGCGCCCGGGTGGTCGTCGAGGGCGCCAACCTCGCCTCCAGCGCGGAGGCGAAGGAGAAGGTCGCCGCCTCCGGCGCCTCCCTGGTCCCCGGCGTCATCGCCAACATCGGCGGCGCCGGCTCCGCGGCCCTGGCCGTCACCCGCAAGGTCCCCTTCGAGCTCTCCCACGAGGCCCGCAAGCAGTGGGTCTTCGACTGGGTCGCCGACCGGGTCCGCCTCAACACCCGCGACCTGCTCGACATCGCCGCCTCGCGCGCGGGCAACCCGCTGCCCGAGCTGCTCGCCGCCCGCCGCCAGGAGCTCTTCGGATGAGTGTCACCCCCTCGGCCGCCGACCGCCTGTCCGAATTCCGCCGCCGCGGCTGGTGGCGCGACGAGACCTTCCTGGACGACCTGCGCCGCCAGGCCCGCGAACGGCCCCGCAAGCTCGCCATCGCCGGCCGCCGCCTCGACGAGGCCCGCACCGACACCCTCGACTACGCCGAACTCTCCCGGCTGACCGACCGGTTCGCCGGGGCCCTGCTCGAACTGGGCGTGCAGCGCGGCGACGTCGTCGCCGTCCAGCTGCCCAACCGATGGGAGATGGTGCCGCTGATGTTCGCCTGCATGGCCGTCGGCGCCGTGATCTGCCCGATCGCGCCCGTCTGCCAGGCGGAGGAGCTGCGCCACCGGCTCGTCCTCACCGAGGCGAAGGTGTGCGTCACCGTGCCGGAGTGGGAGGGCTACCCGCTCGCCGAGACCATCGACGGGCTGCGCGGCGAGCTGCCCCTCGAACACCTGGTGGTCCTCGACGGCCATGTCCCCGACGGCGCCGTCGACTTCCACGACCACTTCGTCTCCACGCACTGGGAAAAGCAGCGCATGGGCGAGCTGGCCGACCGTCAACTGCGCCCGGACGAGCCGTTCGTGGTGCTGTTCACCTCCGGCACCACCGGCTTCTCCAAGGGCGTGGTGCACAGCCAGAACACCGTCCACTCGGGCGTGCGCGGCTACGTGGACAGCTTCATGCTCCGCGACGACCTGGTCGCCGCCGTCACCACCCCGCTGGTGCACTACTCCGGCTTCGGCCAGGGCATCCTCGCCGGCGTCATGCTCGGCGGCACGGTCGCCTTCCAGGACGGACCGGACCACGACGGACTGCTCGACCTGGTCGAGCGGTACCGGGCCACCCTGCTCTACGGGCCGCCGCCCACGCTCATGGGCGTCGCCCGGGTCCAGCAGCGCGACCCGCACGACGTGTCCAGCCTGCGCCACACCATCACGGGCGCGGCGCCGGTGCTCCAGCCCCTGGTGGACGAGCTGCGCGCGACCTTCGGCGCCCGGACGTACTCGGTGTGGGGCATGTCCGAGTTCGGTCCGGTCACCATCACGCGGCTCGACTACAACCAGGACTGGGCGGCGCACAGCCACGGCAGGCCGATCGACTCCATGCAGATACGGATCGACGCCTGCCAGGACCCCACCAAGCGGGCCTCGGTCGGCCGGCTGCGGGTGCGCGGGGCGTCGCAGGCGCTCGGCTACTTCAAGCAGCAGGACGTCTTCGACGACGAACTCACCGACGACGGCTGGTTCGACACCGGTGACGTCGCCCGTGAGGACGGGCGCGGCGGCATACGGGTCCTGGGCCGCGCCAAGGACGCCATCATGCGGGACGGCATCGTCCTGCCGATGGCCGAGCTGGAGGCGGTCATCGCCGGCCACCCCAAGGTGACCGACGCCGCGGTCGTCGGCCCGACCGGACACATCGACGACCCGATCCTCGCCGTCGTCGTCGCGTCCGGCGGCACCCCGCCGACCCTGGACGAGATCCGCGCCCATCTGCGCGAGGCCGGCCAGGACCCCAGGTTCTTCCCCGAGCGCCTGGAGGTCATGGCGGCCCTGCCCAAGACCCTGACGGGCAAGGTCCGCAAGATCGAGCTCAGGAAGCTGTACGCGGACTAGCCGTACGCGGACCAGCCCGTACGCGGACCGAGCTCCCGCTCCCGGGCGCCGCGCCGTTCCCCGCACGTTCGGCGCGGCGCCCCACACCGGCCACCGGGGGGTGCACCTCCCCCGACACCCCCCGGTTCTCCCCTTCCCCTTCCCCTTCTTTCGTGCCCGTTCTGCCTTCGGAGGCCGTCATGTCCCAACCCGCGCCGGTGACCATGTCGGCGACCCTCGCCGCCGACGAGGCGCTGGAGCGCCGGCGCCGCGCCGGGGAGCGGGTCCTGTCGCTCGCGAGCGGCGAGATCGGCCTGCCCGTCCTGCCCGAACTGCGCGAGCGGCTCGCGGCGGCGGCGGGCCTGGGCGCCTACGGCCCCGTCGCCGGAAGCCCGGCGCTGCGCGCCGCGGCCGCCGGCTACTGGGGGCGGCGGAACCTCGACACCGACCCGGACATGGTGGTCTGCGGCCCGGGCAGCAAGCCCGTCCTCTTCGCCCTCATGCTGGCCGTCGGCGGCGACGTGGCCGTGCCGGTGCCGAGCTGGGTGAGCTACGCCGCCCAGGCCCGGCTCGCCGGGGCGCGGCCGCTCCACGTGCCCACACTGCCGGGCCAGGGCGGAGTGCCGGACCCCGCGGCGCTGCGCGAGGCGGTGACCGCCGCCCGGGCCGCCGGCCGCGACCCGCGGTGCGTCGTGGTCACCCTCCCCGACAACCCGACCGGGACCGTCGCCGAACCGGACACCCTGCGCCGGCTCGCCGAGGTCGCCCGGGACCTGGACCTGGTGATCGTCTCCGACGAGATCTACTGCGACCTCGTCTTCGAGGGCGCCGACCGGGCCCTCTCCCCGGCGGTGTTCGCGCCCGAACGGACCGTGGTGACGACCGGACTCACCAAGAACCTCGCGGTGGGCGGCTGGCGCATGGGTGTCGCCCGGCTGCCCGAGGGCCCGCTCGGACGCGCGCTGCGCGACCGCCTCGAAGCCGTCGCCAGCCAGACCTGGTCGACCACGGCGGCCCCCGTCCAGGCGGCCGCCGCCTACGCCTTCACGGAGCCGCCCGAGGTCCTCGCGTACGTGGCGGCGGCCCGGCGGCTGCACGAGACGGTGGTGCGCGCGGTCCACGGGCACTTCACCGCGGCCGGCGCGGAGCTGACGCCGGTACGCGCCACCAGCTACCTCTACCCGGACTTCGAACCGCTGCGCGACCACCTCGCCGCGGCGCACGGGGTGTCGGGCGGAGGGGAGCTCGCCGCGCTCCTCGCGGAGCGTCACGGCCTGGGCGTCCTGCCCGGCAGCGCGTTCGGCGAACCCGACCACGTGCTGCGCATCAGGGCCGCCACCAGCCGGCTCTACGGCGACACCGAAGAGCGGCGGAGCCAGGCCCTGCATTCCCCCGCACCGCTCGAACTCCCCTGGATCAAGGCCTCCCTGGACCGCATCGGGGAAGTCCTGCACGACCTCGCCCACGCACCCGCCCCGACCACCTGACCCGGACCCTGACCCGGACCATCCGCCCCGACCACCTGACCCCGACCACCTGAGAGAGGTCCACGAACCATGCTGATCATCAGCGAATACGAGTACCGGGACCGGCGGTACGTCAGCCTCGGCCTCCAGACCCCGGGCGAGCCGCAGACCCTCCACGCGGTCGCCGACGGCGCGCTCCTCGACGTCTTCCTCGCCGACGGCGGACCGGACGCGGTCGCCGCCCTCGTCGAGGCCGCCGAGACGGTCACCGTCACCGCCGGCGACCCCGAGGTGCACGCCCTGCCGCCGCTGCTGCCGACCACCGGCGCCTCGCTGGTCAGCGGCTTCCTGGGCACCCACAAGTCCAAGGCGGACGCCATCGTCGCGCACGGCGACCAGGCACCCATGCCCAAGTGGTACTTCAAGGGCCTCGGTTCATGGCTGCGCACGCCCGGCCAGCCCCTCGTCGTGCCCGCCGAGCCGATCATCCTGATCGAGGAGGCCGAGGTCGCCCTCGTCCACGTCAACGACGACGACGGCACCCCCCACTACGTGGGCTTCACCTTCGGCAACGACTTCTGCGACATCGGCCTGCACCGCATCGACCCCGGCTACACGCCGTCCGGCAAGCTCTGCGACACCGGCATCTCGCCCTACCTCTTCCTCGGCGAGCCGCCGCGCTCGGCCACCGGCCGCGTCACCATCGAGCGCGCCGGAAGGGTCGCCTGGGAGGGCAAGTTCGACTGCGGCGCCGACGCCCTGTACTTCCGGGTCGAGGACATGGTCGACCGGGCCTTCTCCTTCCCCGCGCTGCGCCGCCCCCGACTCGTCAACTACCTGCTGACGGGCGCCGATCTGAGCAGCTTCCACGACGGCTTCCAGGTCGCCGACGGAGACCGGCTCACCATCGACGTGGCCAGCCACGGCGTCGTCCTGTCAAACACCGTCCAGTACGGCGGCACGGCCTCGTCCCACTGACGCACCCGGTGTGGCGGCGCGGGCCGCGACGCGCTCGGCCTTCCTGCGGCGTACTTCCGCGAGGTAGGCGGAGACCGCGTCGCGGTTGCGTTCCAGACACCGGATGCGCTCGGTCATGCGGTCGCACTCCTCCTCGAGGGTGGCCAGCATCTCCGGGGTGGCCTCCTCGAAGTGGATGGCGCGGGGCTGACTGAGGCACGGCAGGATCTGCTTGATGATCCTGGTGGGCAGCCCCGCCGCCAGCAGGCCGCGGATCTGCATGACCCGGTCGACGAAGGCCTCGTCGTAGTCGCGGTAGCCGTTGGGCTCGCGCGCGGAGGCGATCAGGCCCTGCTCCTCGTAATAGCGCAGCAGACGCCGCGAGGCTCCCGTGCGCTGCGCCAGCTCACCGATCCGCATGCCAACTCCCCTCGTACGCACCTGATTTGACCCGCTTGACCCTCACATTAATGGAAAGGTTTCAGGATCCCGTCATGACGAACACCAACCAGTCCAACGGAGGAAGCACCGTGACCGAGCTGACCGAGCTGACCGGCAAGGTGGCCCTGGTGACCGGCGGCAGCCGCGGTATCGGCGCGGCCGTGGCCAGGCGGCTCGCCGCGGCCGGCGCCGCGGTGGCCGTGACCTACGTCCAGGCCGCGGACCAGGCCCGCGAGGTCGTCAAGGACATCGAGGCGGCCGGCGGCAAGGCCGTCGCCATCCAGGCCGACCTCACCGAGTCCGACGCCGCCGTGGCGGCCGTGGAGCAGACGGTCCGCCACCTGGGCCGGATCGACATCCTGGTGAACAACGCCGGCTTCCTCGCCTACGGCGCGTTCGACGAGGTGACCGCCGAGGACCTGGACCGCGCGCTCGCCGTGGACGTCCGCTCGATCTTCCTGGCCTCCCAGTCCGCCGCCCGGCACATGGGCGACGAGGGCCGCATCATCAGCATCGGCTCGTGCTTCAACGGCCGTGTCCCCGGCTCCCACTTCGTGGTCCAGGCGATGGCCAAGACCGCGCTCATCGGGTTCACCAAGGCCCTCGCCCGGGAGCTCGGGCCGCGCGGGATCACCGTCACCGCCGTGGACCCGGGCCCGATCGACACCGACATGAACCCGGCCGCCGGCGAGAGCGGCGACTTCCAGCGCGATCTGACCGCCCTGGGCCGGTTCGGCGAGGCCGAGGACATCGCGGCCGCGGTGGCCTTCCTCGCGGGCCCCGGCGGCCGTTACGTCACCGGCACCTCGCTCGCCGTCGACGGCGGCTACACCGCCTGACGTACCCCTGCGCGGAACCTGCGCCAAGCCGCGAGGCGCCCCGGCCGATCCACCGGCCGGGGCGCCTCGCGGCTGCTTCGGTCTCAGGCCCGGCTCCTTCCGGGGAAGCCGTGCGCGCGGGAGGCGAGGACGACGACAAGCACCGGGACCAGGAGGGCGAGCACGATCCAGGGGAACGGAGAGACCCCGACGGCCTGTAGCACGAGGCCGCCGGCGATGCCGCCGCCCGCCATGGCGACGTTCCAGAGCACCACCAGGATCGCCTGGGCGGCGTCGGCCGCCTCGCCGCCGGCCTGGCCCGCGGCCGTCTGCAGCAGGGTCGGCACACCGCCCCAGCCCAGACCCCACAGCGCCGCGGCGACGTAGACCAGGGCGTCGGTGCCGGAGAACGCGCCCAGGACCGCGACCGCGACGCCCACCAGCAGGGTGCTGGCGATCGTCAGGGTGCGCAGATGCGCGGCGATGAAGGTGCCGACGACCCAGATGCTCACCAGCGACGCGACGCCGAAGACCAGCAGGGCCGCGTCCGTCTGGTCGCCCATGCCGATGTCGTCGAGGAACGAGGCGATGTACGCGTACAGGAGCGTGTGGGCCAGGACGAAGACCAGCATGACGAACAGGACCGGGGCGACACCGGGCACGCGCAGGGTGCTGCGCACGGGGATCTTGCCGCCCGCCGCCTGCCCCGGCTGGTCGGGCACGATCGCGGCGATCCAGACGAGCAGCAGCACGGTCAGGCCGGTCATGGCGAGGAACGCCGCCTGCCAGTTCGCCACCTTGCCCAGGAAGGTGCCGGCCGGCACGCCCAGGGACAGGGCGACGGGGATCCCGGCCATGGCGATGGCGATGGCACGGCCCTCCTGGTGGGGGGCGACCATACGGCGGGCGTAGCCGGCGAGCAGGGCCCAGGCGAGACCGGCGGCCACACCGGCCAGGAAGCGGGCGACCAGGGTGAGCGGGTAGTTCACCGACAGGGCCGTGATGGTGTTGGCCACGGCGAAGGCGCCCATGGACACCATCAGCAGGCGCTTGCGGCGCCACCCCGCGGTGGCCGCGGACAGCGGGATGGTCGTGAGGACCGTGCCGAGCGCGTAGATGGTCACCGTCTGCCCGACGGCCGACTCGCTGGTGTGCAGGGTGTCGCTCATCGCGGGTAGCAGCCCGGCGGGCAGCGTCTCGGTGAGGCTGGTGATGAACACCGCGACGGCCAGCGCGAGCAGGGCCGCCATGGGCAGCTTCGCGGCCTCGGCCGGCGGGGCGTCATGGGTGGGGGATTCGAGGGGAGCGGTACTCGTCATGACGAGATCCTGAAACCTTTCCATTGATGTGAAGGTCAAGGGCGTGCGGGGCGGGTGCGAAAGAAGGGCGGGGCGCAGACGCCCCGCCACAGGCGGCCGGAGGCGGCTCCGGGCCTCTACAGGCGCAGCGCGTGGATGCCGCCGTCGACGGTGAGGACCGTGCCGGTGGTGCCGGACGAGGCGGGGGTGGCCAGGTAGGCGATGGCCTCGCCGACCTCCTCGGGCCGCGCAAGGCGCCCGAGAGGATGACGCTCGTTCAGCTCGGCGCGCGCCGCCGCCGGGTCCGGGGCCAGCGCGAGCACGCGCGCGATCCAGGGCGTGTCGACCGCGCCGGGGGCCACGGCGTTGACCCGTATGCCCTCCCGCACGTGGTCGGCGGCCATCGCCAGCGTCAGGGAGTGGACCGCGCCCTTGGACGCGGAGTAGAGGGTGCGCCGGGGGACTCCGGTCAGGGCGAAGACGGAGCAGGTGTTGACGATCGCGGCCGCGGGGGACACGCGCAGATGGGGGAGCGCGGCACGCGCCAGACGCACCATGCCGATGACGTTCACGTCGAGGACCCGCCGCCACTCGTCGTCGTCGTTGCCCGTGATGTCGCCCTGGGCCGCGATGCCCGCGTTGTTGACGACGATGTCCACCCGGCCGAAACGCCCGACGGCCTCCGCGACCGCGCCGCGTACGGAGGCGTCGTCGGTGACGTCACAGGCGATACCGACCGCGGGGGCCGCGACCTCGTCGGGCTTCAGGTCCAGGCCGGCGACGCGGACGCCCCGGGCGGTCAGCGCGGCCGCGGCGGCCGCCCCGATCCCGGACGCGGCGCCGCTCACCACGGCCACGAGGGAGTCGGTCGTCGCCGGCTTCATCGCACCGTCCGATCGATCCGCCGCAGCAGGGCGTGCTCACCGGCACCGGCGAGGCCCGCGGTGCGCCGCGCCCACCACGCCGCCGCCATGTTGGAGGTGATGAGGGTCCGGCCCGTGCCCTCCGCGGCGAGCTCGGTCGCGGCCGGCAGCGTCCCCATGCCCGTACCCGTGAACAGCACGGTCCCGTCCTCGGGGACGCCGGCCTCCCGTACGCGCTCCAGGAGCGTCTTCGTCGTCACCAGGTACGGGTTGAAGTCCTCGTCCTTCTCCTCGCCACGGCCCGGCGGGTTCGGCCCGGCCGGCGCGAGCACGATCCGCTCGACCGTCAGACCGGCCTTCTCCCAGTAGCCGCGGGACAGTTCGGTGAGCCACGACGCGTACGGCGAGACCAGCGTCAGGCCGCTCACCCCGAGCGCCTCGCACAGGTCGAGGATGGCCCGTGTCGTCGACAGCACGGGGAAACCGCAGCGCTCCGACAGCTCCGCGCAGAAGTCGCGGTCCCCGTCGGGATCCAGCAGATAGTGCGAGGCGTTGCAGGCCACGACGGCGGCGTCCAGGCGCATGGCCCCGAAGGTGGCGAGCACCTCGGGCAGCACCTCGTTGTACATCTCCATCGTCTCCCGGGTGAATCCAGGAGTCACCGGAAATCGAGTCGTGTACACATTCATCTCGGAGCCGAGCAGCTGGTGGTACTCGGGTTCCGCGACGGGGTTCTCGGGCGGAACGAGGAGCCCTAAGCGGGGCGACGCGAAGATGTCCATGCCCGCAAGCTAACGCCGAAATCGTAGGTAATTCCCCCGTCCTGACGTTCCGCCATGTCAATCTTGAAATGTCTTTCAGTCTTGACACTTCTTGACGAGCCGCCACATTTTCTTTGCGAACGGGCGTCGGGAAAAGCGAGGACGGCCATGCCCGAAGGCATGGCCGTCCATTCCCGTTCTGCCGAGTGTCAGAGACGCTCGGGCGTCCGGATGCCCAGCAGGGCCATGCCCTGGTGCAGGGTCCGGGCGGTCAGGTCGACCAGGAAGAGGCGGTTCTCCTTCAGCTCCCGGGTCTCGGCCTTCATGACCGGGCACTGGTCGTAGAACGTCGTCAGGTGCGAGGCCAGCTGGTAGAGGTACGCGGCCAGCTTGTGCGGCGCGTACTCCTCGGCGACCTCGTCGATCGCGGCACCGAACTGGTCCAGGTGCAGACCGAGCGCCCGCTCGGCCGGGGCCAGCTCCAGCTCCGGGTGCGCCGTCGGCTCGGCGTCCGTCACATTCCGCTTGATCGACTGGATACGGGCGTAGGCGTACTGGAGGTAGACGGAGGTGTCGCCGTTCAGCGAGACCATCTGGTCCAGGTCGAACTTGTAGTCCCGGACCGCCGAGGTCGACAGGTCGGCGTACTTCACCGCGCCGATGCCGACATACCGGCCGTTCTCCACGACCTCCTCGTCGGTGAGGCCGGCCTTCTCCTTCTTCTCCTCGACGACCGCCGTCGCCCGCTCGATCGCCTCGTCGAGCAGATCCACGAGCCGCACGGTCTCGCCCTCACGGGTCTTGAACGGCTTGCCGTCCTTGCCGAGGACCGTGCCGAAGGCCAGCTGGTGCGCCTTCACCTCGTCGTTCAGCCAGCCCGCCCGGCGGGCCGTCTCGAAGACCATCTTGAAGTGCAGCGACTGACGCGCGTCCACCACGTACAGCAGCGTCGACGCCTTCAGGTTCTGCACCCGGTCACGGATCGCCGACAGGTCGGTCGCCGCATAGCCGAAACCGCCGTCGGACTTCTGGACGATCAGCGGGACCGGGTTGCCCTCCGGGCCCTTGATGTCGTCGAAGAACACGCACAGCGCGCCCTCCGAGCGGACGGCCACGCCCGACTCCTCCAGGATCCGGCAGGTCTCCTGGAGCATGTCGTTGTACCCGGACTCGCCGACGATGTCGGGGTCCCGGATGTCCATGTCGAGCTTCTCGAAGACCGAGTAGAAGTAGATCTTCGACTCGTCGACGAACCGCTGCCACAGGGCGAGCGTCTGCTCGTCGCCCGCCTGCAGGTCGACGACCCGCGCCCGGGCCCGCGTCTTGAACTCCTCGTCGGAGTCGAAGAGCGCCCGCGAGGCCTTGTAAAGCCGGTTCAGGTTCGACATGGCCTCCTCGCCGGAGACCTCCGCGTCCGCGCCCCCGGCCTTGTGGTCCAGCTCGTGCGGGTGCTCGATCAGATACTGGATGAGCATGCCGAACTGGGTGCCCCAGTCGCCGATGTGGTGACGCCGGACCACCCGCTCGCCGGTGAACTCCAGGATCTCGACCATCGCCGCGCCGATCACGGCCGACCGCAGATGCCCGACGTGCATCTCCTTCGCCACGTTCGGCTGGGCGTAGTCGATCACCGTCGTGCCCGCGGCCTCGTTGAACGGCACGCCGAGACGCGCGTCGGCGGCACGGGCCGCCAGCGTGTTCACGATCGCCGCGTCGGAGACGGTGATGTTGAGGAAGCCGGGACCCGAGACCTCGATCTCCTGGAGCACGTCATTGGCCGGGATCGCCTCGACGACCTTGGTCGCCAGCTCGCGCGGGTTGCCCTTGAGCTGCTTGGCGAGCGCCAGGATGCCGTTGGCCTGGAAGTCGGCCCGGTCGCTTCGTCGCAGCAGCGGATCGGCGGACGCGGCCTCCGGCAGGGCTGCCGAGAGACCTTCCGCGAGGCGCTGCTGCACGGTCGAAGCGAGGGAAGGGACCGAGGCCATGAGCTTCCGTTCCTGTGGTGGGAGTCTTACGGGCTGTTTCGCCTGTCAAGTGTCCCACGGGCGGGCAACGAGTTTTCTCCCCCTGTGGACAACCTCGGCTGTGGACAACCCGAGCTCTGAACAACCTCGGGCTGTGAACAACCTCGGAGTGTGGACAACCTCGGAGTGTGTCCTTCCGTCTGGGACAATGACTCCTGTGGGACCGACCGGGCCCGCAGGCTTTCGAAGGAACCAAGGAAGAAGGACGAACCGACCGTGGCTCAGAGCAGCACCGAGACCGACTGGGTCTCCCGTTTCGCGGACGAGGTCATCGCCGAGTCGGAGCGACGTGCGCCTGGCAAACCGGTCGTCGTCGCCTCCGGCCTCTCCCCCTCCGGCCCGATCCACCTCGGCAACCTCCGCGAGGTCATGACCCCGCACCTGGTCGCCGACGAGATCCGCCGCCGCGGACACGAGGTCCGCCACCTCATCTCCTGGGACGACTACGACCGCTACCGCAAGGTGCCGAACGGCGTCGCGGGCGTCGACGAGTCCTGGGCCGAGCACATCGGCAAGCCGCTGACCTCCGTCCCCGCCCCGGCCGGCTCGCCCCACCCGAGCTGGGCCGAGCACTTCAAGGCCGCCATGGTCGAGGCGCTCGCCGAGCTCGGCGTCGAATACGACCCGATCAGCCAGACCGAGCAGTACACCTCCGGTGTCTACCGCGAGCAGATCCTGCACGCCATGCGCCACCGCGGCGACATCGACGCCATCCTCGACCAGTACCGGACGAAGAAGGCCCCGAAGAAGCAGTCCCAGAAGCCCGTCGACGAAGCCGAGCTGGAGGCCGCCGAAGGCTCCGGCGCCGCCGGCGAGGACGACGGCTCCGGCGGCGGCGCCGGCTACTTCCCGTACAAGCCCTACTGCGGACAGTGCGAGAAGGACCTCACCACCGTCACCGCCTACGACGACGACACCACCGAGCTCTCCTACACCTGCTCCTCCTGCGGCTTCGCCGAGACCGTCAAGCTCAGCGAGTTCAACCGAGGCAAGCTGGTCTGGAAGGTCGACTGGCCCATGCGCTGGGCCTACGAAGGCGTCATCTTCGAGCCCTCCGGCGTCGACCACTCCTCGCCCGGCTCGTCCTTCCAGGTCGGCGGCCAGATCGTCGGCATCTTCGACGGCGTCCAGCCCATCGGCCCCATGTACGCGTTCGTCGGCATCAGCGGCATGGCCAAGATGTCCTCCTCCCGCGGCGGCGTCCCCACCCCCGCCGACGCCCTGCAGATCATGGAACCGCAGCTGCTGCGCTGGCTCTACGCCCGCCGCCGCCCCAACCAGTCGTTCAAGATCGCCTTCGACCAGGAGATCCAGCGCCTCTACGACGAGTGGGACAAGCTGGAGGCCAAGGTCGCCGACGGCACGGTGCTCCCCGCCGACGCCGCCGCCCACGCCCGCGCCGCCCGCACCGCCGCCGGCGAGCTGCCCCGCACCCCGCGCCCCCTGCCGTACCGCACGCTGGCCTCCGTCATGGACATCACCGCAGGCCACGACGAGCAGACCCTGCGCATCCTCACCGAGCTCGACCCGGAGAACCCGGTCGCCTCGCTCGACGAGGTCCGCCCGCGCCTGGACCGCGCCGAGAACTGGATCACCACCCAGGTCCCGGCCGACCAGCGCACCATCGTCCGCGACGAGCCCGACACCGCACTCCTCGGCTCGCTCGACGACGAGGGCCGCGAGTCGCTCCGCCTCCTCCTGGAGGGCCTCGACACCCACTGGTCCCTCGACGGCCTGACCACCCTGGTCTACGGCGTCCCCAAGGTCATGGCCGGCCTCGACCCCGAGGCCAAGCCCACCCCGGAGCTCAAGCTCGCCCAGCGCTCCTTCTTCGCCCTCCTCTACAAGCTCCTCGTGAGCCGCGAGACCGGCCCCCGCCTCCCCACGCTGCTGCTCGCGGTGGGCTCGGACCGGGTGCGCAAGCTGCTCGGCGCGTAAGCACCACACGACGGAGGGCCGCCACCCGCGATGCGGGTGACGGCCCTCCGCCGTACGCCACGGCCTCTTCGTCCTCGCCACCTACGGCGTGTGCGTCTCCGCCCACTCCTGCTCGATCCGGTGCCGCAGCCGCGGGGTCAGCTCCCGCAGGATCGACGCACTGCGCGGATGCGTGACCCCGTACATGTCACTGAGCCTGATGTCGAGCTGCTCCGACGTCGGGAACTCCTGGTTCTCCTCCAGGAAGTCCCACATCGCCTTGTACGCCGCCTCCGCGAACTCGTCCCCCGACGGCTCCTCGTCCACGAACTCCGAGTACTCCTCGAACTCCTCCGGACCCGGCGGCGGAACATCCTCCGGCCCCTGCGGGATCGGCACCGGAGTCGGCTCCAGACCCTCCACGAACTGAGGGTTGTACTGCCCCTGATACGCCTCCGGCGAGACCTGCTGCGCCGCGAACCACTGGCTCTCCTGCGGGCTGGCCTCAGGAACCTGCTGCACCGGCACCACCGGCTGCTGCACCTGTCCCTGCACCTGGACCTGCCCCTGCACCGGCCCCGCCACCTGCACCCGCGACTGCTCCAGCTCCGGGGCGACCGCCACCGGCGCCGGCGGCAGCAACGCCGGCTCCACACCGGCCGCCGCCAGACCCGCCGCCGCCGTCTCCGCCAGCGGCACCCCGTACTTCGCCAGCCGCAGCGGCATCAGCGCCTCCACCGGCGCCTTCCGCCGCCACATCCGCCCGTACCGCGCCTGCAGCCGCGCCTGGTAGACCAGCCGCTCCTGCTCCAGCTTGATCACCTGCTCGTACGAACGCAGCTCCCACAGCTTCATCCGCCGCCACAGCCGGAACGTCGGAATCGGCGAAAGCAGCCACCGCGTCAGCCGCACACCCTCCATGTGCTTGTCGGCCGTGATGTCCGCGATCCGGCCCACCGCATGCCGCGCCGCCTCCACCGCGACCACGAACAGCACCGGGATCACCGCGTGCATGCCCACACCCAGCGGGTCCGGCCACGCCGCCGCGCCGTTGAACGCGATCGTCGCCGCCGTCAGCACCCACGCCGTCTGCCGCAGCAGCGGGAACGGGATCCGGATCCAGGTCAGCAACAGGTCGAGCGCGAGCAGCACACAGATGCCCGCGTCGATGCCGATCGGGAAGAAGTACGAGAAGTTCCCGAAGCCCTTGTCGACGGCGAGCTCGCGCACCGCGGCGTACGAGCCGGCGAACCCGATCCCGGCGATGATCACCGCACCCGCGACGACCAGGCCGATGAGTATGCGGTGCGTCCGTGTCAGCTGCATCGCGGCCACCCGCGATCCCTCCCGTCAATCGACATCTCGCGGGCACAGATTGGCACATGTGCGCGAAGCCCGACCCCCGGGGGAGGGACGGGCTCCGGAACGAATCCGTACAAGCGCTGACGAACCGGCTACTTATTGGCCGCCGCGACAGCGGCGATCGCCTCCTTGACGGCCTTCACCGCACCATCCGAGATCGTCTTGTCGGACGGAGTGTCAGCTCCGGCGTAACCCGCGCCGTTGTACGACAACAACACCACGACATTGCCCGTCCGCGCGACCACCGAGGCGTACTGGAAGTCCTCGTCGGTCTTGCGCAGCTGGTACGTCACCGTGTCCGCCTGCTCACCGACACCCGAGGTCTGCGTCGTCCTCAGCTTCTTCGCACCCGCCGTGGCCTGGACCTTGGCCAGCTCCTTGGCGTAGCTCTCCGCCGCGCGCTCCTGACCACTGCCGAGCGTCGCGTCCGACTCGTACCGGTAGAAGGAGACATCCAGCCAGCGGTACTGCGAGCCCTTGGTGCCCTTGTCCTCCAGACCGTTCCACGAGCAGCCGCCACGGCTCGCCACATCGCTGGAGGTGGCCTCCGTGCCGTTCTTGTTCTTCACCTTCGGCACGAGGCCCTCGACCGTCTTCGACGAGACCGCCTTGCAGATCTCCGGCAGCTTCGCGAACCTCGCGGGCTCCACCGCCTTCGTCGACTGCGTCGCCTTCGGCGCCGCCGACGCCGTGGACCCCGCCTTGTCCGGGCCACCGGAACCCTTGTCGCCGGAATCCGATCCGGAGGAGCAGCCGGCGGCGACGAGCATCACCGGGACGGCGGCGCAGGCGAGTATGCGGGAGAGGCGCGGGGCAGATCGCTGCATGGTTCCTTCAGTCGCTTGTCGTACGGTCCGGGGCGCCCTGAGCACCTCCGGCCGGCCGACGGCCGGCTGCCGACGGGCGGGATACGCCGACACGTTACGTGGTCCGGCGCCGCTCACGGAGCGGGTCCGGACGGCTACTCCTCCAGGCGCTCGGCAAGCAGCCGGGCCAGATTCCGGGCCTTTTCCTGCAGCTCCCTGCTGTCCGGCACCTCGGCAGAGCTGGTCGTCTGCTCCTCGTACGACACCGTCACGATGACGTTCGATGTGCGGAACACCACGCTGACGAGCCGCTTGGCACCGGACGCGCCGGGGGCGGCGAGAGTGTCGTCGACGAACGCGACCTCCCCGAGACCGTCGAGCGTGCGGGGCTCCAGACCGGTCGTGGGCGAGGCGGGAGGCGTAGCCGTCGCGTGCGGCGCCTGGGACGACGGAGGCGTCTTCGGCGCCTTCGGCCCCTGCGGCTGGTGACCGGCGAGCGCGGACGTGGCCCCGCCGGAGGGCGCCGCCGGACCGCCGCCCGAGGCGGTCGGCGCACCGCTCGGCGACGGCGGCGCGGACGGCGGCGCGGACGGCGGCGGGGCGATCCCCGCGGCCGCCTGCTTGCCCCCGAACACCTCCTGCGCACGGTCGGCATCGCTGATGGCCGGGTCGTACGACACCACCCGCTCGATGTCCAGGGTCAACCGATGCGTCGCGTCGGGCGCATCCGCCTTCCAGCTGCACCCCACCCGCCGGTCCGTGTCGAAGGTGGCGGACGCGGACCCGCGATAGGTCTGCTCACGGTCGGCGTCCGGCAACGCGGCAGCCCCCGGCAACAGGTCCTTCAAAGTCGCCTGCGGCACGGCGCCACACGGCTCGAACAGCGTCCGATACCGGCCCGGCGCCGCCGTGGTGGTGGCGGGACCCGCCTTGGAGTCCACCGCCTCCGTGCTCGCGGTCGTGCCGGACGAGCAGCCGGCCAGCCCGACCCCCAGGGCCAGGGCGACCGCGGAGACCACCACGGACCCGTACGCCTTGCGCTGCACGATCCCAGGCTCCCCTCTCCGGGAGACGTCCCCCGAAAACCGATTGCCGCGCCGCCCGGCGCGATGAACACAATGTGTATCGCAAGCACAGCCGTCGATGCCGGTCCGCAGTCACCTGTACGGGCTTTGATTCCGGTTTTTGCGTTATCAGACTTTTCGGGGGAATCGAGGAAGTATGTCGTACGTAGAGGTGCCGGGCGCGAAGGTGCCCATCCGCATGTGGACCGATCCGGGCTCCGTCGAGGACGGCGCGATGCGCCAGCTCCAGAACGTCGCGACGCTCCCCTGGATCAAGGGCCTGGCCGTGATGCCCGACGTGCACTACGGCAAGGGCGCGACGGTCGGCTCCGTGATCGCGATGCGCGACGCGGTGTGCCCGGCGGCGGTGGGCGTGGACATCGGCTGCGGCATGTCGGCCGTCAAGACCTCCCTCACCGCGAACGACCTCCCGGGTGACCTCTCGCGCCTCCGCTCCAAGATCGAGCAGGCGATCCCGGTGGGACGGGGGATGCACCGCACCGCTGTGGACCCGTCGCGGCTGTTCCAGTTCCCGACGGCGGGGTGGGGGGACTTCTGGTCGCGGTTCGACGGGGTGGCCGATCCGGTCAAATTCCGTCGCGAACGGGCCGAAATGCAGATCGGAACGCTCGGATCCGGAAACCATTTCGTCGAGTTCTGTCTCGACGAGTCGGGTGCCGTCTGGCTGATGCTGCACTCCGGCTCCCGCAACATCGGCAAGGAGCTCGCCGAGTACCACATCGGCGTGGCGCAGAAGCTTCCGCACAACCAGGGCCTCGTCGACCGTGACCTGGCGGTCTTCGTTGCGGACACCCCGCAGATGGCGGCCTACCGGCACGACCTCTTCTGGGCGCAGGAGTACGCCAAGTACAACCGCGCGATCATGATGGCGCTGTTCCAGGAGGTCGTCCGCCGGGAGTTCCGCAAGGCGAAGGTCACCTTCGAGCAGGTCATCTCCTGCCACCACAACTACGTGGCGGAGGAGCGGTACGAGGGGATGGACCTGTTGGTCACCCGCAAGGGCGCGATCCGGGCCGGCTCGGGCGAGTTCGGCATCATCCCGGGCTCCATGGGCACCGGCTCGTACATCGTGAAGGGACTCGGCAACGAGGCCTCCTTCAACTCGGCCTCGCACGGCGCGGGCCGCCGGATGAGCCGCAGTGCGGCGAAGCGGCGTTTCACGACCCGGGACCTGGAGGAGCAGACCCGGGGCGTGGAGTGCCGGAAGGACTCGGGCGTCGTGGACGAGATCCCCGGCGCGTACAAGCCGATCGAGCAGGTCATGGAGCAGCAGCACGACCTGGTCGAGGTCGTCGCGAAGCTGAAGCAGGTCATCTGTGTGAAGGGCTGAGGGGGCCGCCCGCTCCGGAGGCGGCCACCGTGGTCGGCCCTGTCCGGACCGGTCAGCTCGCGGGGTGGCCGAGGATGTTCGTGCGGTCCGCCTGGCTGGAGAACTTGTTCAGGAAGACGTCGTAGCGGCCGTCGGGGCGCTGGGTGGCGGTGGCGCCGTCCTGCCAGATGCCGTTTTCGGGCCACCACTGGGAGCCGGCGGGGTCGCCCTGGTTCTGGTGGATGTTGTGCATGCCGAGGTCGCCCGGGGGGTCGTCGTCGAAGGGTTCGCCGAAGACGAGGATGGGGCGGCCGGGGGCGAGGAGGGGTTCGAGGGCGGTGGCGGCGTCGAGGTTGGAGCCGGCCTGCCAGGGGTGGGAGCCGAGGAGGTCGAGGAGTTCCCGGAGCCAGGTGGGCGGGCGGCGTTGGAAGAGGACGCCGGAGTGGTCGACCAGGGGCGGGTGGCGGAGGTAGTCGAGGGCGCCGGAGTCCGGGTTGGGGTCGAGGTCGTGGTAGCCGGGGCTGAGGGCGGCGGCCTGGCCGAGGGTGTGGGCGTCCAGGGTGAGGGTCTTCCACTCGACGCCGACGTTTGACTGGTGGCTGTCGACGTCGATCGCGCACTGGTAGCGCCCGTCGGGGGCGTCCACCTCCACGTGGACGTGGAACCAGCGGCCCTGGTCGTCGGGCTGGTCGCGGTAGTGGCGGTACACGGTTCCCGAGAGCACGCCGTAGCGTTCGAAGGGCATGGCGTCAGTGAAGCAGCCGGAGCGCCGTGGGGCTCGGCGGCGCTCCGGGGGTGCGCTTCGGGGGTGCGCTTCGGGGTGGGTCAGAGCTCGCGGTGGACCTTGGTGTTGGAGGCCTGGGCGCGGGGGCGGACGACCAGGAGGTCGATGTTCACGTGCGGGGGGCGGGTGCAGGCCCAGGTGATGGTGTCGGCGACGTCGTCCGCGGTGAGCGGTTCCGCGACGCCGGCGTAGACCTTGGCGGCCTTCTCGGTGTCGCCGCGGAAGCGGGTGGTGGCGAACTCCTCGGTGCGGACCATGCCGGGGGCGACCTCGATGACGCGGACGGGGGTGCCGACGATTTCCAGGCGGAGGGTCTCGGCGAGGACGCGGGCGCCGTTCTTGGCGGCGACGTAGCCCGCGCCGCCCTCGTAGGTGGCGTGGCCGGCGGTGGAGGAGACGACGACGACGGTGCCGTCGCCGCTCGCGGTGAGGGCGGGGAGCAGGGCCTGGGTGAGGTTGAGGGTGCCGATGACGTTGACCTCGTACATGCGGCGCCAGTCGTCGGGGTCGCCGGTGGCGACGGGGTCGGCGCCGAGGGCGCCGCCGGCGTTGTTGACGAGGACGGCAAGGGTGCGGAAGGCGGTGGCGAACTCGTCGACGGCGGCGCGGTCGGTGACGTCGAGGGCGTAGGCGGTGGCCTGGTGGCCGGCCTCGTTGAGTTCGGCGGCGAGGGCTTCGATGCGGTCCTTGCGGCGGGCGGTGAGGACGACGCGGTAGCCGGCGGCGGCGAGCTGCCGGGCGGTGGCCGCGCCGATGCCGCTGCTCGCTCCGGTGACGACGGCGATGGGCTTGCCGGGGGCGGTCATGACGGGCTCCTCGCGCGGGTGGTCGGTGGGCCTGGGGTTGGCGTGGTCAGGATAGGCGGGGGCGGGTCAGCGGCCGCGCGGGGCCCACATGATCACGGCCATGCCGGCGAGGCAGATCAGCGCTCCGGTGACGTCCCAGCGGTCGGGCCGATAGCCGTCCGCGACCATGCCCCAGGCGAGTGAGCCGGCGACGAACACGCCTCCGTAGGCGGCGAGGATGCGGCCGAACTCGGCGTCGGGCTGGAGGGTGGCGACGAAGCCGTAGAGCCCGAGGGCGATGACGCCGGTGCCGATCCAGATCCAGCCGCGGTGTTCGCGGACGCCCTGCCAGACGAGCCAGGCGCCGCCGATCTCGAAGAGGGCGGCGACGGCGAACAGGGCGGCGGAGCGGGCGATCAGCATGGGGGCAGGGTGTCATGGGGCGGGGCGGGACACGCGGCCTGCCGGTACTGACGGGTAGTCAGAATATATGCGGATCAATCGGTATCTTCGGGGCATGAGTGCGATGCGCAAGGTGCTGCTCGGCGTGACCCTGACGGCTGCCCTGGTGGCCGGCACCGGAACCGCGGCCCAGGCGGCCGCGGCCGGTGCGAGGACGGAGGCCGGGTCCGAGGCGGACCTCTCCCACCACGGCCATGTCTCCCTGTGGGACGGGCGGCTGGGCGTCTGGCTGGTCAGTGAGAACCACGGCCCCTCGGACATCCGTCAGGCGACCGTCCGGCTCGCCTTCTCCGCGCCCATGGCGGGCGACCAGGAGCTGCCGCCGGCCTGTCTGTGGAGCAGTGACCGGGTGATCTCCTGCCGTACGGGGGAGCTGCGGGCGGCCGGCGCGGCCGACGAGCTCGCGCTCGGCCTGCGGACGGCGGGCCGCCCGGAGGAGCTGACCGTGGACATCCGCACGGTCTGGCGCGACGGTGCCGCCGACGGCAACCCGCGCAACGACCGCCACCACGTCCTGGTCCTGGCCACGGGCGACCCGTACGTCTTCTGACCCCTTGCCCTTGCCCTTGCCCTGCCCCGTCGTCCGCATTGCCGCCGCTCCTTACAGCGCGGCGGTGTAGCCGTCGGGGCGGACCAGGAGGGTGTCGCGGCGGGCCGGGTTCGCCCAGGTGGCGCGGACCAGGCCGTCGGCGGTGACGGGTGCCGTGCCGGGGAGGGCCGGGGCGGCTCCATCGGGGTCCTCGGCGCCCTGGGGGGTGACCAGGACGAACTGGCCGGCCCGGAGGAGTTCGTGGAGGCGGCCCTCGCGCAGCTTCAGGTCGGGGACCCGGCGGGTCCCGGAGCCGTAGTCGATGCCGATGCCGCTGATCTGGCCGATCGCGCGGTCGGCGACCGGGCGGACGTGGGCGATCACCTGGGTGGCGAGGTCGCGGAGGGCCCGCTGGAGCGGGGTGTGGGCCATCGCGAGGCGGACGATGGCGCCGCTGGTGCGCAGCACGCGGGTGCCGATCGGGTGCCGCTCGGTCTGGTAGCCGTCGAGGACGGCCTCGGGGTCGCGGGCGGTGCCGCGCAGCACGGCGGCCAGGCGCCAGGAGAGGTTGGCGGCGTCCTGGAGGCCGGTGTTCATGCCCTGGCCGCCGGCGGGGGAGTGGACGTGGGCGGCGTCGCCGGCGAGGAAGACCCGGCCGGCGCGGTAGGCGGGTGCCTGGCGCTCGTCGCTGTGGAAGCGGGAGATCCAGCGTGCGTCGCGCATGCCGTAGTCGCGGCCCAGGGCCCGGCGGGCGATGGTCCGGAGCTCGTCGAGCTCCACCGGCTCGTCGTCGTCGACCTGGCGGCGCCGGTCCCAGCCCATCACCCGGTACCAGCCGTCGCCGAACGGGGCGAGGAAGGCGAAGGCGTCCCCGGAGGGCGAGGCGGCCACGGTGAGCAGCTTGTCGGGCTCCTCGTCGAGGCGCACGTCCGCGAGGACGATCGAGCGGATCACCGAGGCGCCGGGGAACGGCAGCCCGAGCGCGGAGCGGACCGCGCTGCGCACGCCGTCGGTGCCCACGAGGTAGCGCGCCCGGACGGTGACCGGTCCTTCGGCGCCGTCGTCGCCGGTGTCCCCCTTGTCGGTCCCGTCGGCCCCGTCGTGGCCGGTGAGCTCGGCGGTGACGGTGTCGGCGTCCTGGCGCAGGGCGCGCAGCTCCGTCCCGTAGCGGAACTCGACGCCCGCGGAGACCGCGCGCCGTTCGAGGAGGTGCTCGACCTCGTACTGCGGGGTGATGAGCAGGAAGGGGAAGCGGGTGGTGCGGAGTCGGGCGAGGTCGAGGGAGAGCTGTCCGAAGAGACGCAGGGCGCTGATCGTCGTGCCGGTGGTGATCAGTTCGTCGGCGAGGCCGCGGGCGTCGAGCTGCTCCAGGGTGCGGGCGTGGACGGCGAAGGCGCGGGTGAGGTTGGAGCGGCCGGCGGGGCGCCGCTCGACGACCGTGACCTTCAGTCCGGCGGCGGCCAGGTCTCCGGCGAGGAGCAGTCCGGTCGGGCCGGCGCCGACGACGAGCACGTCGGTGTCGTGGGTAGGGGTGGGGGCGGGAGCGGGGGTGGCGTCGTGGTCCGTGTCCGTGCCGTGCGTGGTGCCCGTGGTGCTCATCGCTGCCTCCAGGGGGTGCCTGCGGTCGTCCGGTGTCCGTGTCCGTGCCGTGTCCGGTCTCCGTGACCGGCTGTGTGCCAACGTTGTTGCCAACGCTTGTGTGCCAACGTCTGTGGGTCAACGCTTGTAGGCAAATGTAGACCCACCGCTCTCGCGCTGTCAACGCCTGTTGGCCTACACTTGTTGGCATGACGACCGCACGACGCTCCGACGCCACCCGCGCCGCGATCCTCGACGCCGCCCGCGAGCGCTTCGCCGCCGACGGCTACGAGCGCGCGACCATCCGCGCCATCGCCCGGGACGCCGGGATCGACCCGTCGATGGTCATGCGCTACTACGGCAACAAGGAGGGGCTGTTCGCCGCCGCCTCCACCATCGAGCTGGAGCTCCCCGAGCTCGGCTCGCTGCCCGCGCGGCACGTCGGCGCCGCCCTGGTCACGCACTTCCTCGACCGCTGGGAGCGCGACGACGTGCTGACCGGGCTGCTGCGGGTCGGCGTGACCAACGACGCCGCGGCCGAGCGGATGCGGGCGATCTTCGCCGAACAGCTGGGCCCGGTCGCGCTCGGCGTCTGCCCCGACCCCGCCGACGCCCCGCGCCGCGCCGCGCTCGTCGCCGCACAGATCCTCGGCATGGCGCTCGCCCGCTATGTGCTGCGGGTGCCGCCGGCCGTGGAGATGCCCCGCGAGGACGTGGTCGCCTGGCTCGGCCCCACGATCCAGCGCTATCTGACGGCCGAGACCCCGTAGGACATCGAGCGGCCGCCGGTACGGATCAGTGCCGCGCCGCCGACGCGCCGCCGAACTCGCGGACCGCGTCCGTCACGATCGCCTCCAGGCGCGCGTGATGGGCGCCCCGCCAGTACACCCGCCCGCACTCGGTGCACTGCGCGAACACGTCGTACGTCTTCTCCGTGCCCTGCTCCAGGCGCTCGCGCACCGCGTCCTTGTCGGTGTCCGTCAGCGGCCCGTTGCACGCCGTGCAGCGGGTCCACGGCGCGAGCGGCGGCGCGAAGCGCTCCAGGACGTCCCGCAGCTGGTCGTCCGGCCGGTCGCTGTAGACATAGGCGCCCGCCCACAGCTCGCGGCGGCGCAGCAGCCCGCGGTCCCGGGACAGCATCACCCGCCGCTCCTTCGCGGACAGCGCGGCAAGCGCCGGGTCGCCGATGTCCTCGCTCTCGTACGCCGCGTCGACGCCGAGCAGCCGCAGCCGGCGGGCCAGCGTCCCCAGGTGCACGTCGAGCAGGAAGCGGAGCGGCGCGCCCGGCACCTGCTGGGGCCGCTCGACCCCCTCCACCTCGATCGTCTCGCCGGCCGCAGGCACATGCGACGGATCCACCGGACGCCCGTCCACGAGGAGCCGCCCCGCCTCGGTCAGCGGAACGCCCAGCGACTCCACGACGTGCCCCAGGGACGAGGCGCCGTCCGTGGTCACGGCGGTCCGTCCCGCGCGGCGCTCGGCCGCGACGAAGAGGCGCAGGTCGGGGGCGAAGGCGATGTGGATCTCCGGTCCGTTCACGCAGCCAGAATGTCACCGCCCGCACCCGCCCTGCCAGGCAATTCCATGCGTACGCACACCCGATCCGGCAACGCCCCGCCCCGCGGCACCGTCCGGGGTACGGTCCGGGCATGAAGATCATCGACCTGGAGCCCGGCGACCCGCGTCTGGAGAGCGAGCTGCTGCCCGTGCTCCGCGAGCTGCGCCCGCACCTCACCCCTGAGCTGTTCCGCGACATCCACACCGCCGGCCACGCCCAGGGCCTGCGCTTCAGCGCCGCCTACGCGGACGACGGCGCGTGCGTCGGAGCCGCCGGCTGGCGGATCGTCATCAACACCGGCTCGGTCCGGAAGCTGTACGTCGACGACCTCGTGACCAGCGAGAACGCGCGCTCCGGCGGCGTCGGGCACGCGATGCTCGCCCACCTGGAGGGCCACGCCCGCGCGGCCGGCTGCTACGAGCTCAACCTGGACTCCGGCACCCACCGCACCGCAGCCCACCGCTTCTACCTGCGCGAACGCCTCGACATCGTCGCCTTCAACTTCGCCCGGGAGCTCAAGCCCCTGCCGTAGGGCCCTGGATCGGGGTGAGGTCGAGCCGCCAGGCGTTGCACCGCATCGGGCGGCCCGGCGGGTACTCGTAGCCCCGCTCCCCGAGCAGGGTGAAGCCCGCCTTGCGACACACCGCGTTCGAGGGCGCGTTGTCGGTCGACGGGAAGGCGAACAGCGACCGGAACCGGCCCTCCGCCCGCGCCCGCGCGATCACCGCGCGCGTCGCGGCGGTGGCCACGCCCCGGCCCTGGAAGCCCGGCAGGACGGTCCAGCCCGTCTCGTACACGGGCTCGCCCTCCCAGGACGACTCCCAGAAGCCGATCGAACCGGCCGGCCGCCCCTCCGGGAGCACCTCGATCCGGAACATGCACCCGGGCCGGTCGGCGGCGGCGCTCAGTTCCACGTACCGCCGCTGGCGGGTGACGAGCTTCTCCTCGCTCTCCGGGCCGCCCAGATGCTCCATCAGCTCCGGCGCGTTCACCGCCCGGAGCAGCCCGCTGTCCTCGTCCGACCAGGGGACGAGCCGGACCCCTGCGCGCTCTCCGCGCTCTCCGCGCTCTCCGCTCTCCATGACCGCACCCTAGGTCAGGCCGCTGACAACGCCCGTGCGTACGCGGTCGGCGGCACCCCGACCGTGGCCGTGAAGTCCCGTACGAGATGGGCCTGGTCGCTGTAGCCGAGGTCGGCGGCGAGCCCGGCCCAGTCCGGGGTCTCGGCGGGGGCGCCGGACTCGGCGCGTTCCAGGGCCTCGTGGATGCGGTAGCGGAGGATGACCCACTTCGGGCCGACGCCCACGTGCGAGGCGAACAGGCGCTGGAGCGAGCGCGGCGAGAGCCCGGCGGCCCGGGCGAGGGCGGACACCCGGCGCATGCCCCGGTCGGTGCGGACGAGGTCCACCAGGGCCATCGCCTCCTCGGCCGCCGGGTCGGGGACCGGCCCGTGCGCCAGCAGGAACGCGTCGAGCGCCGCCACGCGCGCGTGGTCCTCGGCGGGGGACAGCACGCGGGCGGGCTCTTCCTCCTGCCCCGGGAACGCCTCCGCCAGCGGCACGATCCGGCCGGTCCAGTGCGACACCGGCCACCCCGGCGCGAACGGGCGGAAGCCGCCGGGCCGGAACTGCACGCCGCAGACCCGGCCGGTGCCGGTCAGCTCCTTCGTGAACAGCTCCAGGCCGATGCCCGAGACCACGGCCGAGTCCGCCGGGCCTCCCGGCCGGGCGTCGCGCTCGAAGACCACGTTCACGGAGGGGTGCGGGACGACGTGCGAGACGTACGGCTCCGTGAGGTCCCAGTCGATCAGCCAGTAGTGCTCCAGATACGGGCGGAGCTCGGGCGCCGGCACGTGCCGCCGGAAGCGGACCCTGGCCAGCAGCTCGGCCGCGTCGACGATCCCCCGGGTGTCACGCCGGGGCCCCTGCCCGTGTTCTGGCCCGGAGGCGGCGGTCGTCATGCTTCGCATGCTAGGCGCCGGGTTCCGGCCTGGCGCGTTTCTTCAAGAAGAGCCGGGCGCCGCCGCCTAGCGTCGGTCCCATGACGTACGAAGCCGCCACCCGTACCCCCGTCGCCGACCTGCTCGGGATCGCCGCGGCCCACGCCGTGCCCATGGTGCGCGGCACCGCGGACGAGGTGCTGGACGCGCCCACGCCCTGTGCCGAGTACGACGTGCGCGGGCTGCTCGACCACCTCTTCCGGGTGGTCGAGAACTTCACCCTGCTCGCCGCCAAACAGCCCTCCGACTTCGCCGGCCCCGACCCGCAGCGGCTCGCCGAGCCGGACTGGCGGGCGCGCTTCGGGACGGAGACCGGGAAGCTGGTCGCCGCGTGGGCCGCGCCCGGCGCGGAGGAGGGCACGACCGGGGCCATGGACCTGCCCGCGCGGACGGTCGGCACGATGGTGCTGCTCGATCTGACCGTGCACATCTGGGACCTGGCCCGGGCCACCGGCCGGCCCTTCGAGCCGGATACGAGGGTCGTCGCCGAGCTGGCGGGGGAGGTGGCGCGGATGGCGCCGACGGCCCGGAAGATGGGGGTCTTCGGCCCGGAGGTCCGGCTTCCGGAGGACGGCTCCTCGCCCACCGCCCCGACGCCCTTCGAGCGGCTGCTCGCGCTGACGGGGCGCGACCCGCGCGTCTCGTAGCGCGTAGCTCGTAGCGGGAGCTCGTGGCTCGTGGAGGGGGCGCCTAGTGGATCCGGCCCGCCGCGCCGACCGACAGGCGCGCGACGACCTGCCCGAAGGCCCGTTCCTCGGCCGGCGTGAGCGGGATCGTCTCCTGCGGGTGCCACACGCGGTCCAGCGGGGCGAGCAGGCGCCCGCGGCGCTGGGTGCGGGCGCGCAGACCGAGGGCGACCCACACGGCCGCCGAGACGGCGAGCACGCCGAAGAGGGTGAGCACGCGGGGGTCCGAGAACTGGCCGGGCAAGGTCATGACTGGCTCCGAAGGCACGATTGCTGCTGATTCCTCCCGACCCGTTCAGTCAACACCATCCTGGGGGTCTTTCGGCAGGGGGTTCCGGGACCGAAGTCCCGCCCGCCGGCCGCGCTCCGGCCCTTCCCGGGCCCTCTTGTGCGGGTTCCGGAACCGCCCCAAGGTGGCGGGGACGGAGATTTCCGGCCGGGGAGGGAGCAGCCGCATGTCGGACACGAGCACGGGTGCATGGGCTTTCACGGACGACCGCGGTACGGGCCTGACGGCCGCGCGCCGCCCGGAGCGGGTCCTCGCGTACGTACGGGCCGGGGCCGCCCTGCTCGACCTGGGCGTGCGGCCGGTGGCGGTCTACGGCTCCGGGCACGACGGGGAGCTGCTCGACCCGGTGAAGGCGGGCGCGCTCGCGGCGGCCGGGGTGCCGTACCTGGGGCCGGGGCGGACGCTGACCCACGCGCGCGTGGCGGAGGCCGGCGAGGTCGACCTGGTCGTGGACGTGACGTACGACGGCAAGAGCCCGTACGCGCTCGACGAGGCGCTCGCGGAAGGCCTGGCGGCGCCGCTGGTCGCGCTGTCCGTCGGCAACGAGCTGACGCTCCCCGCGATCGTGGCGCGCTTCGGGGAGCTGGCCGGGTCGCTGGGCGCGGCGGACGCCGCCACCGGGCGGGTGGCCGACGCGGAGGCCGCGCTGCGGGCCGCCGCCGGGCGCGGCGGACTGCGGGTCCTAGCCCTGTCGGGCGCGGGCCCCGAGCAGGTGCATCTGGCCCGGCCCCAGGCCTGGCCGGAGCTGGCGCGCCTCGCCGAGCTGGGCGTCCGGCTGCTCGACCCCGGCCCGGGCCCGGGCGCGAACTGGCTGACCACCGACTGGGAGTACGCGGTCGGGCTCGCCCCTGACCTGGTCCTCTTCGACAGCCGCGCGAACGCGGTCCCCCCGCACACCGTCCCCCCGGGCGCCCGCCTCACCCCCTGGAACCCGGAGACCCCACCGAGCCCGCCGGCCGTCGCCCGCTTCTTCCAGGACCTCACGGCGGCCCTGGAGGACCCGGCGGCCTGACACCCGCCCGGGGGCCGCGGTAGCCGGGCCCCGCCCTCGCCTCCTACGGCACCCGCGCCCGCAGCGACCCCGCGAACTCCTCCGCGCGGGCCAGCTGGGCGCGGAGTTCCGCGACCCGCTCCGTCGCCGCGTGTTCGTAGCCGCGGACGCGGGCGACGAGGGCGGCGCGGACGGTGGGCTCGAGTTCGTACGGGGTGTCGGGGGTGTCGGCGGCGAGGCGGTCGACGGCGTCGAGGAGTTCGCGGGTCTCGTCGAGGGTGAAGCCGAGCGGCTTCATGCGGCGGATCACCATCAGACGGGCGACGTCGGCGTCGGTGTAGAGCGGGAAGCCGCCCTCGGAGGACGCGGACGGCACGACCAGGCCGCTGTCCTCGTACTGGCGGATGGTGCGCAGGGACAGTTCCGTCCGGGCCGCGACCTCGCCGATCTTCATGGGGCGCACGGGGCTGCTGAGCACGTCGGGTCCTTCCTCGGGGGCCCCTCGTCCGGGGCGCGGGCGGGCGCGGCTTCCGCACATTACATCCGATTCGTCCTAACTTCAGCACTTATGAGGGCTGGAAGCGTGGCGAAACGCCTGCTGGTAGGACGTTCGTTGGGTGGCGTGGAGCGGGGTCGAGTACAAGGCCGCCGAACGTGGTGGCGTCGTGGTCAGGGGGTCCCCGCCCCGAACACCTCCCGCCGCTGCTGGGCCTGCGGCTGCATCACGCCGGGCAGCCGGGAGAGCCAGGCCCGCTTCGTGCGCAAGAACCCCGGGTGCGGGTTCGAGGCCAACGCGGACACCAACGCAGGGCGCAACATCGATCACGCCGCCGGGCAGGCGGTGTCAGGACGTGGAGACCTCGGGGACACCCGGTCTGCGAAGCGTCAACCACCCACCAGGCCGCACGCGGCCTGAGAAGGGAATCCGCCCCGTGTACGGGACGGAGGATGTCAAGGCCACACCAGGCAGTAGGGCTGGTGCCCCGCCTCGTGGAGGCGGTGGCTGAAGTCCTGCCACTCGTGGAGCAGCTGGTAGACGTTGAAGGCGTCCTGCGGGCCGCCGCGGTCGGGGACCGTGGACCAGATGAAGGCGGCGGCACCGACGGATTCCTCGCCGATGCCGCGGAGGGGGTCGACGACGGTCATCGGGAGCTTGACGACCGCGTAGTCGGGGTGGAGCACGACGAGCTCCAGCGGCGGGACCTTGTGCAGGGGCATGCCCTGGATGCCGGTGAGGACCATCGCGGCTATGGTCTCCGGCTTGATCTTGGTGAACATGCCGCCCATGCCGAGCTCGTCGCCGCCCAGCTCCTCGGGGCGCATCGAGATCGGGACGCGGGCCGCCGTCGCGCCGTCGGGGGCGCCGAAGTACTTGTACGTGACGCCCAAGCGCCCGCCCCCGTTCCCGTGACCGCCCCCGTGTCCGTGACCGCTTCCGCTCGCGTCCCCGCCCACCGGCGTCACCGAGCCCTCGACGGGACCGGCCTCGCGGGCGCGGGCGGCGCGGCGGGCCCGGGCACGCCCGAGCCGGGACTCGTCGGCGGCAGGCTGGCTCCGCTCGGGGCTCGGCGCCGGGCTCGCCTGCGGGGGGTCGACCGGGTCCGCCGGGCGCGCGGGCTCGGCGCCCATCCTCGGCTCGGCGCCCTTCCGGGGCTCGGCACCCGCCCTCGGCTCGGCACCGGACCGCGGCTCGGCACCCGTCCGCGGCTCGTTGGCCCGCGGCTCTTCCGTCCTCCGGCGCCGGTGCCTCCCCCTCCGGACAGGGTCGGGACCCAGGTCGTCCGTCCCCTCGCCCGGTCCGCCACCGCGATGCATATCTCCACCCGACTGCTGTTCCGGTCCGCGGTCTGCGCGCGCGGCCCGATCATCGTGACAGTGACCTCCCCCACGGTCGTACGGTGAAACACCTGTCCGCAAGATCGCCGTGGCCTCTGACACCATGGATTCCGTGAGCCATCCTTATGACGCCCCAGTTTCGCAGACGCGACGGAGACACGCCCCGGCGTAATTCACAGGGTGCCCACGCCTTCCCCACGTACTCGACGTCGTCCTCGCAGGTCAGGATCAGGTCAGGATCACAGTGCCGTACTCATACGAAGCCCCAGTCTCACAGACGCTTTTCGACCGCGCCTCCCTTGTGACGCCCGGCGGCGTGAATTCGCCGGTGCGGGCCTTCCGGGCCGTGGGGGGAACGCCCCGGTTCATGGTGTCCGGTACCGGTCCGTACCTCACCGACGCGGACGGGCGTGAGTACGTCGACCTCGTCTGCTCGTGGGGACCGATGATCCTCGGCCACGCGCACCCCGAGGTGACGGCGGCGGTGCAGACGGCCGTGGCGCGCGGCACCTCGTTCGGCACGCCGGGCGAGGGCGAGGTCGCGCTCGCCGAGGAGATCGTGGCGCGGATCGAGCCGGTCGAGCAGGTACGCCTGGTGTCCTCCGGCACCGAGGCGACGATGTCGGCGATCCGGCTGGCCCGCGGCTTCACCGGGCGCGCCAAGGTCGTCAAGTTCGCCGGCTGCTACCACGGGCACGTGGACGCGCTGCTCGCCGCGGCCGGCTCCGGCGTCGCCACCTTCGGCCTGCCCGACACGCCCGGCGTGACCGGCGCGCAGGCCGGCGACACCATCGTCCTGCCGTACAACGACATCGAGGCCGTGCACGAGGCCTTCCACCGCCACCCCGGCGAGATCGCCTGTGTGATCACCGAGGCCTCCCCGGGCAACATGGGCGTGGTCCCGCCGCTGCCCGGCTTCAACCAGGGCCTGAAGGACGCCTGCGCGAAGAACGGCGCCCTGTACATCTCCGACGAGGTCATGACCGGCTTCCGCACCTCGCGGGCCGGCTGGTACGGCGTGGACGGGGTGAAGCCCGACCTGATGACCTTCGGCAAGGTCATGGGCGGCGGCTTCCCGGCCGCGGCCTTCGGCGGCCGCGCCGACGTCATGGGCCACCTGGCCCCGGCCGGCCCGGTCTACCAGGCGGGCACCCTGTCCGGTAACCCGGTCGCCACCGCCGCCGGTCTCGCGCAGCTGAAGCTGCTCGACGCGGCCGCGTACGAGAAGGTCGACGCGGTCTCGAAGGAGATCCAGGGCCTGGTCACCGGCGCGCTCGCCAAGGAGGGCGTGGCGCACCGGCTGCAGACCGCCTCCAACATGTTCTCCGTGTTCTTCACCGACGGTGAGGTGCGCGACTACGACGACGCGAAGAAGCAGGAGGCCTTCCGCTTCAACGCCTTCTTCCACTCGATGCTCGCGGACGGCGTGTACCTGCCGCCGTCGGCGTTCGAGTCCTGGTTCGTGTCCACCGCCCACGACGAGCGCGCGGTCGAGCGGATCGCCGCCGCGCTGCCGGCCGCCGCCCGGGCCGCCGCGGAGGCCGCCGCATGAGCGAGCAGAACACGCGGGAGCAGGACATCACCGTCGTCCACCTGATGCGGCACGGCGAGGTGCACAACCCGGACGGCGTGCTCTACGGGCGCCGGGCCGGCTACCACCTGTCCGAGCTCGGCCGGCAGATGGCCGACCGGGTCGCCGAGCACCTCGCCGACCGGGACGTCACCCATGTCGTGGCCTCCCCGCTGGAGCGGGCGCAGGAGACGGCGACGCCGATCGCCAAGACGCACGGTCTGAGCCTGGCCACGGACGAGCGCCTTATCGAGGCGGCGAACGTCTTCGAGGGCAAGACCTTCGGCGTCGGCGACGGCGCGCTGAAGAAGCCGGCCAACTGGAAGCACCTCACCAACCCCTTCAAGCCCTCCTGGGGCGAGCCGTACGTCGAGCAGGTCGTCCGGATGATGGGCGCCCTGGACGCGGCGAAGGACGCGGCGCGCGGCCACGAGGCGGTGTGCGTGAGCCACCAGCTGCCGATCTGGATCGTGCGCAGCTTCGTGGAGAAGCGGCGGCTGTGGCACGACCCGCGGCGCCGGCAGTGCACGCTGGCCTCGCTGACCTCGTTCACGTACCGCGGCGACAAGATCGTCTCCGTCGGGTACAGCGAGCCGGCCCTCGACCTCGTCCCCGTGCACCTGCGCGCGGGCGCGAAGCCGGTGCCGGGCAAGGCGAAGGCCTTCGGCGCGTGACGCGAAGGCATTCAGCGCGTGAGGTGAAGGCCTTCGGTGCGTGAGGCGGCGGCCTCCGGCGCGTAGGACGAAGGCCGTCGAGGCATAGACGCCGAGGCTCTCCCCGCAGTACACCCTCAGGGCGGTCGGACGACAGAACGTCGTTCGACCGCCCTGAAGTTTGTGCTATTTCCCGGAACCTCCGTGTTCCTCCCGTCATCTCACTCATTGTCGGTTTGGATGACGTTCAGGTCTTACGTCAGCGCGAATGGGGATGTCATGCGCGGGATCAATCGGAGGAGTCTGCTCGGGGCGGGAGTCGGTGCCGCCGCCGCACTGGGACTGACCGCCTGCAGCACCAACAACAAGGACAACACCGGACGTTCCGGACCCGGCAAGGGCGGCGACGTCACCGGCGCCCCGGATCCCTCCGCCAAGCCCACCCAGGACGACGGCCGGCCGATCGGCGACGGTTCCACCGCCGACACCGGAAAGCAGCCGAACCAGCCCGACGCCCCCGTGCCGCTCGAACCCGGTCAGACCCCGCCGCAGTTCGTCATCTTCTCCTGGGACGGCGCCGGCGAGGTCGGCAACGGCCTCTTCCCGCGCTTCCTCGAACTCGCCAAGAACCACGACGCGGCGATGACCTTCTTCCTCTCCGGGCTCTATCTGCTGCCCGAGTCCAAGAAGGACCTCTACCGCCCGCCGAACAACCGCGTCGGCGCCTCCGACATCGGCTACCTCACCGACGACCACATCAAGGAGACGCTGAAGAACGTCCGTCAGGCCTGGCTCGACGGACACGAGATCGGCACCCACTTCAACGGGCACTTCTGCGGCGGCTCCGGCTCCGTCGCCCACTGGACCCCCGCGCAGTGGCAGAACGAGATCGACCAGGCCGTCGGCTTCGTCACCCGGTGGAAGACCAACACCGGCTGGACCGACCTGCCCCCGCTGCCCTTCGACTACTCCAAGGAGCTCGTCGGCGGCCGCACCCCCTGCCTGCTCGGCCAGGACAACCTGCTGCCCACCGCCCAGCGCCTCGGCTGGCGCTACGACGCCAGCTCGCCCGGCGGCCGCCAGATGTGGCCGGTCAAGCGCGGCGGCGTCTGGGACCTGCCGCTGCAGGCCGTGCCCTTCCCCGGGCACTCCTTCGAGGTCCTGTCCATGGACTACAACATGCTCGCCAACCAGTCAAAGAACACGACCAAGGGCATGCCCTCGCGCTATCCCGGCTGGCGCAAGCAGGCCGCCGAGGCGTACCTCAACGGCTTCAACCGCGCGTACGAGTCCAACCGCGCGCCCTTCTTCGTCGGCAACCACTTCGAGCAGTGGAACGGCGGCATCTACATGGACGCCGTCGAGGAGGCCCTGAAGGGCATGGCTGGCAAGAAGGACGTGCGGCTCGTCTCCTTCCGCCAGTTCGCCGACTGGCTGGACGTCCAGGACCCCAAGATCCTCGCCAAGCTGCGTACCCTGGAGGTCGGCCAGTCCCCGGCGGGCGGCTGGAACACCTTCCTCCGCCCGGCCTAGCCCGGTCCGGGCTAGCCCGGACCGGCCCGGAGGGAGCCCCGCCCGGCTTAGACGATCTTGACAAGGGGCGTTACGGGCACGTAGTGGGGGTGCCCAAGATCGGCGAAACGCCCATGCGAAACTTTTCACATGAGCCTCAGCCATGCCCCTCGTCGCGCCCTGCCGGCGGTCGCCCTCGTGGCCGCCGCGCTCGTGCTGACCGGATGCAGCTCCGACTCCAAGGGCAGGTCGGGCGGCGGTGGCGGCACCAACTTCGTGACCAACGCGGGCGGTGTCTCCACCGTCGCCAAGGGCGAGCGGCAGGCGCCGAACAAGCTCGCCGGGGAGACCATCGACGGCCGTGCGCTCGACGTCGCCGACCTCAAGGGCAAGGTCGTCGTCCTCAACGTCTGGGGCTCCTGGTGCAGCCCCTGCCGCGCCGAGGCGCCGCACTTCTCGAAGGTCTCCAAGGACTACCAGGCCAAGGGCGTCCAGTTCGTCGGGATCAACACCCGCGACTTCAAGAAGCCGGACGCGGTCAACTTCGAGTCGAGCTACGACATCACGTACCCGAGCCTCTACGACCCGGCGGGGAAGATCATCCTCCATGGCTTCCCCAAGGGGTCCCTCCCGCAGGGCATCCCCTCCACCATCGTGCTCGACAAGGACGGGAAGATCGCCGCGCGATCCCTCATGGCACTCGACGAGGCCAAGCTCAAGTCCATGATCGACCCGCTGCTCGCGGAGAAGTGACGTGAACGAGACGGTCTTCAACGGGGCGCTGCTCCTCGCGCTGCCCATCGCCGTGCTCGGCGGCCTCGTCTCCTTCTTCTCGCCCTGCGTCCTGCCGCTCGTCCCCGGTTATCTGAGTTACGTGACCGGGGTCACCGGCACCGACCTCGGCGAGGCCCGGCGCGGCCGGATGACCGCCGGCGCCGCTCTCTTCGTCCTCGGCTTCTCCGCCGTGTTCGTCTCCAGCGGCGCGCTCTTCGGCTTCTTCGGCTGGACGCTCCAGGAGCACCGCGAGACCCTGACGACCGTCCTCGGCGTGCTCATGATCCTCATGGGCGTGTTCTTCCTGGGCCTCATGCCCTGGTTCACCCAGCGCGAGTTCCGCTTCCACAAGCGGCCCGTCACCGGCCTCGTCGGCGCGCCACTGCTCGGCGCGCTCTTCGGCATCGGCTGGACCCCCTGCATCGGCCCGACGCTCGCCGCCGTCAACGCGCTCGCCGCGAACGAGGCCAGCGCCGGCCGCGGGGCGCTGCTGACCGTCGCGTACTGCTTCGGCCTCGGCCTGCCGTTCATTCTCACGGCCGTCGCGTTCCGCAAGGCGCTCGGGGCGTTCGCCTGGGTGAAGAAGCACTACGCGTGGGTGATGCGGATCGGCGGCGGCATGATGATCCTGACCGGCATCCTGCTCCTCACAGGCGCGTGGGACACCATGGTCTCCACGATGCAGGGCTGGTCCAGCGGTTTCACGGTGGGGATCTGAGAGTTCCGAGATGAGCAGGACCGACATGACACAGCAGCCCGAGGCCGGCGCACCGCAGCCCCAGGCGGGCGCACAGCAGCCCGAGACCGGCCTCGACGAGGCCGGGGACCGGCTGTCCACCGCCCCCCGCGAGGAGACGGCGCTCGGCGGCCCCGCCCTCGGCGTCATCGGCTGGATCCGCTGGTTCTGGCGGCAGCTGACCTCCATGCGGGTCGCGCTGATCCTGCTCTTCCTGCTGTCCCTGGGCGCCGTGCCCGGCTCGCTCATCCCGCAGACCAGCGCGGACGAGCTGAAGGTGGAGCAGTTCAAGAAGGCGCACGAGACCCTCACGCCGCTCTACGAGAAGCTCCAGCTCTTCGACGTCTACAGCTCGGTGTGGTTCTCCGCGATCTACATCCTGCTCTTCGTCTCCCTCATCGGCTGCATCGTGCCCCGCACCTGGCAGTTCGTCGGCCAGCTCCGCAGCCGCCCGCCGGGCGCGCCCAAGCGCCTCACCCGGCTCCCCGCGTACACCACCTGGCGCACCGAGGCCGCTCCCGAGGACGTCAGGGCCGTCGCGCTCGCGACCCTCAAGGGCCGCCGCTTCCGCGCCCACACCGCGGGCGACGCCGTCGCCGCGGAGAAGGGCTTTCTGCGCGAGGCCGGCAACCTGCTCTTCCACGTCGCCCTGATCGTCATCCTCGTGGCCTTCGCCGTCGGCCAGCTGTTCAAGTCCGAGGGCGGCAAGCTGATCGTCGAGGGTGACGGCTTCTCCAACACGCTCACCCAGTACGACGACTTCAAGTCCGGCTCCCAGTTCTCCGTCGACGACCTGGCGCCGTTCGGCTTCAAGCTCGACGGCTTCACCGGCACGTACGAGAAGAACGGCCCCCAGCGCGGCACCCCGCGCACCTTCGAGGCGGCCGTCACCTACTCCGAGGACGGCGGCCCCGACAAGAAGGCCGTCATCCGGGTCAACGAGCCGCTGGAGGTCGGCGGCTCCAAGGTCTATCTGATCTCCCACGGCTACGCGCCCGTCGTCACCGTCCGGGACGGCCGCGGGAAGATCGTCACCAGCGGCCCCGTGCCGCTGCTGCCGATCGACAACAACATCACCTCGTCCGGCGCGATCAAGGTGATGGACGGCTACCGCGACAAGAACGGCAAGAAGGAGCAGCTGGGCTTCCAGGCCTTCCTCGTGCCGACCTTCGCGGGCGCCGGCAAGGGGACGATGTTCTCCCAGTTCCCGGCGCTCGACTTCCCGGTCATGGCGCTCACCGGCTACCACGGCGACCTGCGGGTCGACTCCGGTCTGCCGCAGAACGTGTACCAGCTCGACACCTCGAAGATGAAGCAGTTCGCGGTCGCCGGCGGCACCGGCAAGGCCAACCGGCTGCTGCCCGGCGAGACCATGACGCTGCCCGACGGTGCCGGCTCGATCACCTTCGAGAAGGAGATCAAGGAGTGGGCGAGCTTCCAGATCTCCCAGCAGCCGGGCAACGGCCTCGCCCTCACCGGCGCGATCGCCGCCATCGCCGGACTCGCCGGCTCGCTGTTCATCCAGCGCCGCCGGGTCTGGGTCCGGGCGGTCCGCGGCGAGGACGGCGTCACCGTCGTCGAGATGGCGGGCCTCGGCCGCAGCGAGTCCGCCAAGCTGCCCGAGGAGCTGGCCGAGCTCGCGGCCACGCTCCACGCGAAGGCGCCCACGGCGCCGGAAGAACCCGCGGAATCATCCGCCGGCACACCTGCCGCAAAGTCCGAAGGGGCTGAGAAGTGATCCTCGCCGCCGAGACCAACGAGAGCCTGGCGCAGCTGAGCGACCTGCTCGTCTACTCGTCCATGGCCGTCTACACCCTGGCCTTCTTCGCCCACATCGCCGAGTGGGTGTTCGGCAGCCGCAGCAAGGTCGGCCGCACCGCCGCCGCCCTCACGCAGCAGCAGCCGGGGGCGGCCGCCGCCGCGGCCCCGGCCGTCCAGGTCAGGACGGCCGCCGGCGGCACCGCCGTGCTCGACAAGCCGCAGGTCGTCACCCGCTCCGCGGCCGGCGCCCGGGACGTCCCGGACGGCCCCGGCGCGGCCGGCGGCACGGTCCAGGGCGACCTGTACGGCCGGATCGCGGTCTCGCTGACCGCGCTCGCCTTCCTCATCGAGGCGGCCGGCGTGATCACCCGCGCGCTCTCCGTGCAGCGGGCCCCGTGGGGCAACATGTACGAGTTCTCCACCACTTTCTCCACGGTGGCGGTCGGCGCGTACCTCGGCTTCCTCGTCGCGAAGAAGAACGTCCGCTGGATCGGTCTGCCGCTGGTCACCACGGTCCTGCTCGACCTGGGCATGGCGGTCACCTGGCTGAAGACGCCCAGCGACCAGCTGGTGCCGGCGCTCGACTCGTACTGGCTGTGGATCCACGTCTCGACCGCGATCTTCTGCGGCGCCGTGTTCTACCTGGGCGCCGTCGCCACCCTGCTCTACCTGTTCCGCGACTCGTACGAGAACAAGCTCGCCACCGGCGGCGACCCGGGCTCCTTCGCCCGCTCCGTCCTGGAGCGGCTGCCCGCCGCGGCCAGCCTCGACAAGTTCGCCTACCGGGTCAACGCGGCCGTCTTCCCGCTGTGGACCTTCACGATCATCGCCGGCGCGATCTGGGCCGGCGACGCGTGGGGCCGCTACTGGGGCTGGGACGCCAAGGAGGTCTGGTCCTTCATCACCTGGGTCGGTTACGCGGCGTACCTGCACGCCCGCGCCACCGCCGGCTGGAAGGGCCGCAAGGCCGCGTACATCGCGCTCATCGCCTTCGCCTGCTTCCTCTTCAACTACTACGGAGTCAACATCTTCGTGAGCAGCAAGCACTCCTACGCGGGCGTCTGAGCTCGCGACCGAGAAGCCCCGGGGCCACGCTGGAGGTATGAGCGAGATACCCCGGGGCCGGAGCGAGACCCACGACGACCTGCATCATCTGCGGTTCGTGATGGAGCTGCCGCACCCGATGGTGAGCGTCTGGGCGGCCGTCGCGACACCGGAGGGGCTGCCGCAGTGGTTGTGCGCGGCCGACCCGCTGGAGCCCAGGCTGGGCGGGCGGGTCACCCTGCGCTGGCTCAACAGCGACACGGTCCTCTCGGGGCAGGTGACCGCCTGGGACATGGAGAACGTCGCCGAATACACCGTCGAGCCCGGTCACCAGCGCATCCGCTTCCATCTGGAACCCGCGACCGTCCTGCGCTTCACGCACGAGTTCCGCGGCCCGCGCGAGGAGAAGCTGGACATGCTGGCGGGGTGGCACGAACACTTCGAACGGCTCGCCAGGGCCCTGGACGGCCACCCCACGAACTGGCTCGACTGGACCGAGGACCGCTGGCGCGAGCTGCGCGAGCTGTACGAGCGGGACGAGGCGCCCTGGCCCAAGTGGGAGCCGTAGACACACCGCCCACGTACGGTCACCCCCGTACGCTCACCCCTTCTTCGGCGGCAGGCAGCTCGTGGCCGGCGGCCCGCCCGCCGGCCAGGCGATGGCCACGAAGCGCTGGGTGCCGTCCTCGGCGAGCTCCACGATCGGGACCGCCTTGTTGTACGGGTTGCCGAAGTTGTCCAGGCAGATCCAGCCGCTCGCGCCCTGCACCCGCAGCGAGCCCTTGACCTGCGGCCACTGGGTGGCCACGTCGTCGAGCTCCGGTACGGCCGCGCCGTCCGGGGTGGCCTGCCGGATCGCGTGGACGGCCGTCGCCATCGCGTCGTACGCGACGATCGCCTGCCCGTCCGCGAGCGCCACCGGCTTCTCGTCCGCGCGGGCGATGTCCGTGAGGAAGGTGTCGTACGCGACCGTCGACCCGCCCGTCGCCGGCACCGTCCGGCCCGGCGCGGCCCGCCAGGCGTCGGGGTGCGCGAGCGAGGCGTACCGCACGGTGAGGCGCGCCTTGAGGGCCTTGCGGTCGAGCTTGCTGTCGGCGCCCAGGTAGGAGCCCTCGTCACCGGTGAGGATGGTGAAGGGACGCTCGACGCAGCCGCGGGCGCCGAGCGCGTTGATGAACTGGCGCAGCTGGGTGTGCCGGCCCGCGAAGAACACGGTCTCGGCGCGGGTGTCGCAGATGAGGTGGGTGATCTGCTTGAACGTGTTGGCGGTGGTGCCCTCCTCGGTGGGGTCGGCGGGCGAGGTGAACAGCTGCGGCTCGTAGGGCGCGCCCTTCAGGGACGTGGCGAAGGCCGACTTGAGGGTGTCGGTGTAGTGGTCGCCGGTGCGGGTGTCCTGCACGAGCAGGGCCCTGGCGGCGTCCACCTTGCCGAAGTGGGCGAGCGCGTCGGCCTCGTCGCTGTTGGTGGGGGAGACCCGGGCGAGGCCGGGGAAGCGGTCGGCGCCGGGGCCGGGGCCGTTGGCGATGTCGTCGGCGGTGATGGTGGTGCCGACGACGGCGAGGCCCGCCTCGTGGGTGAGGGCGGTGACGGCCTGCCGGATCTCGGTGGAGGAGGTGGCGACGCCGGTGACCGCGCGCAGCTGGTCCGGGGCGCCGGTCATGCCCTTCAGCTGGTCGACGGTGGTGCGCCAATGGGCGTTGCCCTTGCCGGTGTTGGCGAGGACGAGGCGGATCTTCGGGGTCTCGCTGTTGGACTCGTGGTTGGCCCGGTGCTGGCGGGCGTAGGCGCCCTGGAGCTCGTGCAGCACCTTGACGCGCATGCCCGCGTCGGGGGAGGTGAGCGGCAGCAGGACGGCGACGGTGGCGTACTCGCCGGGCTTCAGGGTGGCGTTCTCGCGGCCTATCAGCCCGGCGATCGGTGCGAGTTCGGGGACGCGGAAGGCGAAGCCGTCGCCGTTGACGCCGACGCACTCGTCGGAGCCCGCGGGGCGCGCGACTCCCGCCGCACAGGAACGGTTCTCCGGGGTCGTCCAGGTCTTGATCGCCCAGCCGAGCGGCAGCCCGATGACGAGCAGGGCGAGCACGGCGGCGAAGAACCGCTGTCTCGGGGTGTAGAGATAGCGGGCGAGGAAGCGGTCGCGGGGGTGCAGCGGGTCGGTCATCGCCTCGGACTCCGTTCCGTCATCGCCTCAGACTCCGTCCTCGCGGCCCGGCGGCAGCGAGGGCCGCCGCCAGGCGTGAATGTCCCTGGGCCAGTGCGTGGCCGCGTCCCACAGCGGGCTGTTGCCCGTCAGATGGCGCCCGGACAGCTGCCGCAGCTCGTGCGCCAGCTTCTCGGTCACCTCCTCGTCCGGCAGTGCCAGCGGATCGGTCAGCAGCCACACGGCGTGCAGCAGCCGTCGTACGGAGAGATGCAGGGCGGTCGCGTCCGCGTCCAGGCCGTCCGGCAGCGGGACGGGCGCCCGGCCGTCCGGTGCCGGACGGCCGAGGGCGGCGGCCCGGCGCGGGTCGGGCCCGCCGGCGCCCGGTCCGCCGCCGCTCGCCTCACGCGGATACGGGGCGGAGGCCACGAACCGCAGCCGCCCCAGCCAGCCCACCACGTCCGGCTCCGGGAACGTGGTCCGCAGATGCGTCACGGCGTCCTCGGCCCGCCCCAGGGCCAGTTCGTGGAACAGCCGGTACGGCAGCTCGGCGGCGGGCGCGCCGGCCCGCCCGTAGTGCCGGTGCAGCGTCTCGTGCACCGCCCGCCAGGCCGCGTGCCGCGGATGGTCGGCGTCCTCGAAGCGCAGCCGGTGCAGCAGCAGGGCGCGAAGCAGCGGGTCGGCGACGAAGTGCTCGGGGCCCTCCGCCCAGTCCTCGGCGCGCAGCCGGTCCCGTACGAGCAGCGCCATGTCGCCGTCCCGGTTCTCGGCGCGCAGCCGGGTGTGGGCGAGCAGCCGCGCGGACTCCTCGTCGTGCGCGGCGGCGAGCACCGTGAACGGCTCCAGGCGCGGCTGCGGCAGCAGCGCCCCGAGCAGCGTCGGCGCGACCGGCACCGGGTGCGCGTCCTCGCGGAGCTCGACGGTCAGGTCGAGCAGCGCGCCCGGGGTGAGCCCGGGGCGTTCGGCGCGCGGCGCCTCGGCGGCGGCCTGCCCGAGCAGCAGCACGCCGAGCGGCCGGCCGCCGGTCAGCCGGTGCACCCCGCGCGCCAGGTCGGCGGGGGTGCGGCCGGACGGGTCGAGCCGGTCGAAGGCGGCCTGGGTCTGGTTC
Organism: Streptomyces sp. NPDC051909; assembly: GCF_040681095.1. Classification (NCBI taxonomy): domain Bacteria; kingdom Bacillati; phylum Actinomycetota; class Actinomycetes; order Kitasatosporales; family Streptomycetaceae; genus Streptomyces; species Streptomyces sp. NPDC051909. Next base: position 63,062 of record NZ_JBFAYA010000028.1, read on the forward strand.
GGGGAGAGCGGGGTGAGCTCGACGGCGAGGATGCCGGAGGTGACGTCCTCGCCGCGCGGGGCGGGCGCCCGGTGCGCGGTCTCCGGCAGCTTCATCCGGTGCGCGTGCCGCAGGCCCTCGTGCTGGTGGACCCGGGAGGCGGCGAGCACCACCAGCTTGTCGCGGCGGCCCTCGTGGCGGGCCCGCAGGATCGGTTCGACGAGCCGGCGGCCCAGCTCGCCGTGCGCGTTGTCGAGCAGTACGACCGGCCGGCCGCGCCGGGTGCCGACCCTGGTGAGGCCCTTGTAGGCCTGGCCCAGGTCCTCCACCAGGGCGCCGACCAGGAAGCCCTCGGCCTCCCGGCGGCGCCGGCCGCCCTGCTCGAAGTCGATGGCGAGCTGCTGGAGCCCGGCCTTGCCGCGTCCGCCGGCGTTGCGGTAACTCCCGTACCAGCCTTCCGACTTCTGCTGCACCCGCCCGAAGACCTCCTCCAGGACCGTCTCGACGGTCGCCTCGGCGAGCAGCCCGGCGAGCGGCGCGGCGGTCTCGGCGAAGGTGGCGGCGAGCTTGGTCAGCACCTTGGTGACCCAGTTCGCCGCCGCGCCCTTGGTGGCGTCGACGGTGGAGAGCACCGGCCCGAGCCGCTGCAGATCGCGCTGGGCCCGCTCCTCGTCCTCTCGCGACCAGCCGGTGGAGGCGACCGCGACCAGGCCGAGCGAGAGCCGCGGGAACTGCACCGGCTTCGCCCCGGTCACGCGAGGCGCCAGCTGCACCGCCAACTCGGCGAGTGCACCGGTCAGTTCGGTCCAGCCCGGGCCGTGGTCGGCGGGCGGCTCGATCCGGTCGCAGTCGACCAGGGCGAGCGGAGTGGCCCCCTTGTAGGTGTCGCGGAGCTTCTTGAGCAGGGCGGTCTTGCCCATCCCGCGCCCGCCGGTGAACACGACCACGGGCGGGTCGTCACCATGCTCGTGCGGCACGCGGGCGAGTCCCTCGCCCCCCAACCCGATCAGGCGCGCGGCGAGCCCCGTGCGCTGGAGCACCGCCTCGCGGCCGTACAGGACTCTCGGCACCCGTCATCCCCCGCATCCCGTATCCCGTCAGACGTGCCCCGTCACATCCTCAAGTCCGAATTATCGACGGGGAGTTGGTCATCGGCCAGGGTTTTCGGAACTCGAACTCACTGTGCGGAGATGGCGTCGAGCTGGGCCCGCAGATAGGAGTGGGACTCGATGCCGTTGATCGTCGTGCCGGGCGTGCACTCGTAGAAGTAGACGAGCGACATCAGCTCCTCGGCGGGCACGTCGGCCGGCGGCGGCAGCACCCGGTGCCGCCCCGAACGCCAGCGACCGCCCGTCCAACCCGCCATCAGATCCCCGATGTTGACGGTGAAGGCGTCCGGGTCGTACGGGGCGTCCTGCCAGCCGTCCTCGTCGGTGAACAGCTGAAGCCCGCCCCGCCCCGCCTGCCGGTCCAGGACCGTCACGGTGCCGAAGTCGGTGTGCGGCCCGATCCGGAACTGCCCCGGCTCGGGCGGCCCGGTCCGTTCGAGCGCCGGGTACCAGTTGATGTTGAAGCCGAAGGTGGGGTGCCCGGTGTGCCGGGTGAAGAAGTCGGCCTCCTCGCCGAGCGCGAGCCCGAGCAGGTCGAGGACGTGGTCGGACAGCTCCCGCATCTGCGCCAGGTACTCCTCGACCAGCGGTTTGAGGGCCGGTGTCTCGGCGGGCCACGTGTTCGGCAGGAACCACTCGGCGTCCACGGCCGGGTCCCCGGTCGGCGTCTCCGCCGCGAAGGACAGCGACTCCTTGAGGTCCGGCGGGGTGGCGGTGCCCTCCGCGTAGCCGTTGGCCTCGGCGCCGGGCCCGAGCCAGCCGCGCCCGCCGACCTTCACCGCGTACGGCTCCTTCACGGCCGCCGGCAGGTGGAAGAAGCGCCGGGCGACGGCCCGGATCTCCGCCCGCAGTCCGGGGTCCACCCCATGCCCGGCGACCAGCAGGAACCCGGCCTTGCGCAAGGCGAGGTCGACGGCCGGCAGCTGCGGGACGGGATCGCGTCGCAGATCGATCGTGGGAAGCCCGGTCCCGGCCCCGGTCCCGGTGTCAGTCATGGCCGATGTCCTCGTTCCACAGGTCCGGGTGCTCGGAGACGAACCCGCGCATCAGCGCCGCGCACTCCGCGTCGTCCAGGACCAGCACCTCCACCCCCTGCTCCGCCAGCCAGTCGTGACCGCCGTGGAAGGTGCGGGCCTCGCCGACCACCACCCGCGAGATGCCGAACTGCCGGACCAGGCCGGAGCAGTACCAGCAGGGCGACAGCGTCGTCACCATCGTCGTACCCCGGTACGAGCGCTGCCGGCCCGCCGCCCGGAAGGCGGCCGTCTCCGCGTGCGCCGACGGATCCCCGTCCTGCACCCGCCGATTGTGCCCGCGCCCGAGCAGCTCCCCGTCCGGCCCGTACAACGCGGCCCCGATCGGCACCCCGCCCTCCGCGAGCCCGGCCCGCGCCTCCGCGAGGGCGACGCTCAGCCAGTGGCGGGCCTGTTCCTGGTCCATGCGGGAAGCCTTCCCCGGGGCGGTGCCGACATCACACAGTCCCTCACGCGAGGGCGCCGGCCTCCTGCTCGTAGGGGAAGCGGGCGAGTGGCGTCTCGCCCTGGAAGAAGGTCCTGGCACGGCTCATCGCCCGCTCGTCGGCCCGCACCCGGCCGGGGCGGGAGCCCGTCCCGGTCAGGACCCCGCCGAAGCGCATCCGCAGATAGGCCGCCGAATGACTCAGGCCGGTCACCAGGCCGTCCGCGACGACATGGTCGTCGTCGGCCATGGCCGTCACCCCCCACAGCGTGCCGCCCGCCATGCGCTCCTTGAAGTCCGAGCCGGGCAGGTTCAGCCAGCCCGACCAGTAGTCCAGGTAGCGCTTGGTCTGCGCGGAGAGGCTGTACCAGTACAGGGGCGAGACGATGACGATGTCCGTGGCCTCCATCGTGGCCCGCCGCAACAGCTCCTCGTCCCCCGCGGCCTGCCGGTCGCCGCTCTCGTGCCGCCCGTCCTGGAAGTCGGGCAGCTCCAGCCGGTTCAGATCCACCCAACGCTGCCCGACATCGGCGGGCAGGTGCGCGGCGGCGGCGCGGGCGAGCATCTCGGAGTTGCCGTCGGCGCGGGAGCTGCCGAGGACGAAGAGGAACGAGCGGTCCGGGTTGTGTACGGGGTCGAGGGTCATGTCGCTGCCAACTGCCCGGCCCCCGGGGCTATTCCTCGGTGGAGGGCATGACGTAGGAGCCCTTGCCGCGCACGGTGATCACGAGCCCGCGCTCACGCAGTTCCTGGGTGGCCCGCCGGGCGGTGAGGCGGGCCACACCGTACTCCTCGGCCAGACGGTGCTCGGAGGGGATCGGGCGATCGGGCGCGAGCGTTCCCGCAGCGATCTGCTTGGCGATGGCATCGGCCAGCTGGACGTAGAGCGGAGTGGCGCTCATCGGGTCCAGGGGGCCACCCGGGGTGGAAGATTCGCTCATACGTCCAACATAGAGCGGTGTGAAACTCCACGATCGAGTGGATCTGTCTGCACTTGTATGCAGAGGACTAGTTGCCAAGCTAGCGTTTTCGGGCAAGCGAAGACCCCGGCGGCCGCTGGTACCGGCCCCGGGGCATGGCCACCAACTTCAACGGAGTTGACGACGTGCGAAACCCTATCGCGCACACCCTCGGCGGGGTCCTGATCCCCGTCCTCCTCTGGCTGCTGGCGCTGACCCTGCCGCCCACCGGCCGGCACCGCACACGGGCGGCCCAGCGCCGACGGCGGCGCGCGCTGTGGCTGGCCACGGTCGGGGTGGACGTCGACCACCGCAACATCCACGCCACCCGCGTCCACGCCGGCGTCGCCCGATGAACCGCTGCGGGGCCCGGCGCCCCTCGGTCGCCGTCGTCGAGGTGATGCGGCCGGTGTGCGCGGGGTCGGTCTGCGTGCTCGCTGTGGGGCATGGAGGGCCGCACCGCGACCGCGCGGGCGATGCCTGGTGGGTGACGCCGGAGATCGCCGACGCGGTGAGCGTCTCCCTCTTCACTCACGCACTCGCGGGCAGCCTGGAACCGGCAGAGGAGCCGGCGTACCGGTCGCCGCGCTGCATCGTCGGTCTGCATGAGCGCTGCCGGGACCATGTGCCGCGCGAGTCGGGTGTACCGGGAGTCCGTTACCTCATGTGCGAGTGCGTCTGCCACCTGCGGGGGCACGACGGGGCGTGAGTCCTGCGTGGGTTTCTGGTGTGGCCGCCCTCTCTCCGAGTGTGGCCCCCTCCGCCACCGCGTCAAGGGCGCTCCCTTCGGTCGCGTCGCTGCGCGATGGCCTACGGCCACCCTTGACCCGGTGTCTCCGGGAGCCTTTGCACACTCGGAGGGCGGCCGGGGGCCCGGCCACGCGGAAAGCCCCGGGTAGCCCGTCCCGCCGTAGGCGGATGGCGGGCCGGTGGTGGGTGAGCCCGGGTATCACTCCCGAGCGAAAGAAGTCCTCGGGCCGGTGGGTAGGGGCTCGGTTCGCGGCCGAGGCGGGGGATCCCGTATCGCCGGTTCGGGGTGATGCAAACCCCGCTCGTGCGAAGTCCTGGGGCGCGATGGCCGTCCCTGAAGTCACACGGGTCTCATCCGTCCCATCGGGGGACGGGGGTTGCCGACTTTGCACGCCGTGCCTGCAGATCGCCTCACCAGTCGCACCAGCCTCCGTGCGAGCTGGATAAGGTGCCCCCGAAGTCAGGCATGGGGGGATCGCGTTGGAGCGACGGAAGGTGATCGGGATCGGGGCGGGGCTGGCGGTCCTGCCCGTCTGGTGGGTTCTGCGGTGGGCGGTGAACGGGGCCGACGAGGACTGGCGCACCGAGACCGAACCGCTGGGGCGGGCGTTTCCTGTGCTGGGCCAGCTCACCGACGCCAAGTGGGTGAGCAGCCGGGACAACGATCGGGGCCTGCCGTCGCCGGAGCTGGTGATCTCGGGCTTCGCCCGGTTGGCGCCGGGGAAGCTTGCCGAGCTGACAGCGGCCCATGCCTTCGTCTCGGAGGGGCCGGCCGATGACTTCTCCTCGTGGTTCGAGAAGCCGCTCAAGGGAGAGGGGCCGGAGGACCCGCAGTGGGTTCGGTCGGACGAGCTCGACCGCGACGGCAGCGGCTACTCCACCAACCTGTGGTTCGACCGTCGCAGCGACACCGTCCGCTTCCGGGCACTCAACCCGTACGGCTAGGACCCGTGGATCTCGGACTTTGCATCGTCCAGAAGGCGCCTGCACGGCTGCTGGGCGTGCAAAGTCGGGAATCGCGGTGGGGGATGGGAATTGGATCGCCTCACCAGTCACACGAGTCCCACTCGTCC
>NZ_JBFAYA010000029.1:0-64625 GCF_040681095.1 Streptomyces sp. NPDC051909
ACCGCGGCCGCGAACGGCGTGATCTTCGCCTCCGCCAGCGCACGGACCGTCTCCCGGAGCATCTCGTGCTCCTCCGACGGACGATACAGATCGAAATCAGCCGAACCGGCCACCGTCACACACTCCCACGCTTGCTAACTACCGTTAAGTAACTCAAAGGGTAGGGCGAGACCGGGCCCCGGGCCAGGGCACGACTATGCTCGGGCAGGCATTCGCCCGACCTCGACTCCTCACTGGAGACCGCATGGCCCTCAAGATCACCGTGATCGGCACCGGCTACCTGGGCGCCACGCACGCCGCGGCCATGGCGGAGCTCGGCTTCGAGGTGCTCGGTCTGGACGTGGTCCCCGAGAAGATCGAGATACTGGCCGGCGGGCGGGTCCCGATGTACGAGCCGGGTCTCGAGGAGCTGCTCGCGCGACACGTCGCCGGGATCGAGGGATCCAGCGGGCGGCTGCGCTTCACCACCTCCTGGGAGGAGGTCGGCGCCTTCGGCGACGTCCACTTCGTCTGCGTGAACACCCCGCAGAGGCACGGCGAGTACGCGTGCGACATGTCGTACGTGGACGCCGCCTTCGCCTCGCTCGCCGGGGTCGTACGGGACGGAGCCCTGGTCGTCGGCAAGTCGACCGTGCCGGTCGGCTCGGCGCAGCGGCTCGCGGGCATGCTGCCCGAGGGCGTCGAGCTGGCCTGGAACCCGGAGTTCCTGCGCGAGGGCTTCGCCGTGCAGGACACCCTGCACCCGGACCGGATCGTGGTCGGCGTCGCCGAGGGCGTACGCGGCGAGCGGGCCGAGAAGCTGCTGCGCGAGGTGTACGCCGTGCCGGTGGCGGAGGGCTCGCCGTTCGTGCTGACCGACTACCCGACCTCCGAGCTGGTGAAGACCTCCGCCAACTCCTTCCTCGCCACCAAGATCTCCTTCATCAACGCGATGGCGGAGGTGTGCGAGGCGGCCGGTGGCGACGTGGCCAAGCTGGCGGAGGCGATCGGGCACGACGAGCGGATCGGCAACAAGTTCCTGCGGGCCGGCATCGGCTTCGGCGGCGGCTGCCTGCCGAAGGACATCCGGGCCTTCATGGCGCGGGCCGGCGAGCTGGGCGCGGACCAGGCGCTGACCTTCCTGCGCGAGATCGACTCCATCAACATGCGGCGCCGCGCGTCCATGGTCGAGATGGCCCGGGAGGCGCTGGGCGGCGGCTTCCTCGGCAAGCGGGTGGCGGTGCTCGGCGCGACCTTCAAGCCCGACTCGGACGACGTCCGCGACTCCCCCGCGCTGAACGTGGCCGGCCAGATCCACCTCCAGGGCGGCCAGGTCACCGTCTACGACCCCAAGGGCATGGACAACGCGCGGCGGCTCTTCCCGACGCTGGGGTACGCGCCGACCGCCCTCGACGCGGTGCGCGGCGCGGACGTGGTCCTGCACCTGACCGAGTGGCGCGAGTTCCGCGACTCGCTCGACCCGGCGGAGCTGGCGGCGGTCGTCTCGTCGGCCGTCATCCTCGACGGCCGCAACGCGCTGGACGCGGGGCGCTGGCGCGAGGCGGGCTGGACGTACCGGGCGATGGGCCGCCCGCGGGCCTGACCCGACGACGGAGGGGCCCGGTGCCGTCGTACGGCACCGGGCCCCTCCACGTATGCGTCAGGCCGCTCTCAGCCTCGTCGCCCGCGCGCGGAACTCCGTCTCCCGCAGCGCCCGCATCACGTTGCCGTGCGCCAGCGCCACCAGGTCCGGCGCCTGCCAGTCGCGGCGCAGGAGCTCCGCGAAGAGGGGGGCGTAGCCCGTGGGCGGGTGTTCCGTGCGGGAGAGGCCCAGGGCGCGGGGGCCCGTGAGGGCGCGGAGGCGGTCGAGGGTGTCGGCCGTCGCCGAGGCGTCCTGGGTGACCGGGACCATGCAGACGCCGTCCTTCTCGCCGAGCAGGCGCAAGACGTCGTCCGGCAGGGAGTCCGGCTCCGCGCGGGTGAGGAGGACCGGGGCCCGGCTCACCGCGAGGGTCTGGCGGACGGTGTCGGTGTCGGCGCCCGCCAGGTCGACGGCCAGGCCGAGCCGGTTCATCTCCCGGACCGCCTCGCGGGCGAAGCGGTCGTAGCGGGTGAGGCTCACCGCCCGTACGCCGAGCGCATGGTACGCCCGGAGGGTGGCGGGTGAGCCGCCGACGGCCGACCAGCTCACCGGTCCGAGGACGACGGCGACCCGCCCGCAGTTGCGGGCGTGCTCCATCTCCGAGGTGGTGTACGCGAGGCGCAGGTCCTCGGAGCAGGCCGCCACGAGCGCGCGGACCGCGTCGATCCGGCGCAGGGTGCCGAGGACGCCCTCGTCGGCGTCCACGCGCAGCGACCAGAGCTGTGCTCCCGCCTCCGCGGCCCGTACCGGCGGAAGGTCCTCCGGGTCCGGGTCGGTGACGCGCGGCGGTTCCGTGTGCCCCTCGACGACCGGCTGCGCGGCGAGCAGCGCGCGGGCCCGGGTCGACTCGTCGAGGGGCCGGGGATGTTCGGGGGGATCGGCGTCGCCCGCCGAGGCGGCGTGGGCGACGGTGAAGGTGGTGGTGGGATCGTCGAGCAGATCTGCCATGGGTGGCTCAACTCCGTACTGCTGCACTCACTGCCGCACTACCGGGCAGTAAGGCAACCGTCCCACCGGCCCCTGCGCCGGGCGCGCCGGACTGGGCCGTCCGGGGGACGCGGCGACGAGCAGCGGAAAGGCCCCCGCCGGAGCGGGGGCCTTTCTGGCGCCTCGTCAATTCAGCGGCGGCTTCAGCTGCCGTAGCCGCCGATCGTCGCGATCGACGCGCCACGCAGCGCCTGCTGCTCACGCGCCACCGACTCCGCGTCACGCAGCACCCGTACCGCGTTCGACCACGTCAGCTTCGCCAGGTCGGCCGGCGACCAGCCGCGCACGAGGAGCTCCGCGATCAGGTTCGGGTAGCCGGCGACGTCGTCCAGGCCGGCCGGGGTGAAGGCCGTGCCGTCGTAGTCGCCGCCGATGCCGATGTGGTCGATGCCGGCGACCTCGCGCATGTGGTCGAGGTGGTCGGCGACCGTCGCGGCCGTGGCGACCGGGCGCGGGTTGTCCGCCTCGAAGGCGCGGTGGACCGCCATCGCGTCCGGGGTGGTGGCCAGGTGGTGGAATCCGTGGGCGCGCATGTTCTCGTCGGCGCGGCCGGTCCACTCGACCGCGGCGGGCAGGATGAACTTCGGCACGAAGGTCGCCATCGCCACGCCGCCGTTGGCGGGCAGCCGCTCCAGGATCCCGTCCGGGATATTGCGCGGGTGGTCGCAGACCGCGCGGGACGAGGAGTGCGAGAAGATCACCGGCGCGACGCTGGTGTCCAGGGCGTCCCGCATGGTCGACGGCGCCACGTGCGAGAGGTCCACGAGCATGCCGCAGCGGTTCATCTCGCGGACGACCTCGCGGCCGAAGGCGGTGAGCCCGTCGTGCCGCGGCTCGTCGGTGGCCGAGTCCGCCCAGTCGTTGTTCTCGTTGTGGGTGAGCGTCATGTAGCGCACGCCCAGGGTGTGCAGGGCACGCAGGGTGGCCAGCGAGTTGTTGATCGAGTGGCCGCCCTCGGCACCCTTGAGGGACGCGATATGGCCCTCCTTGCGGGCCGTCTCCATGTCGTCGGCGGTCAGCGCGGGCGCGAGGTCCGCCGCGTACCGCTCGACCAGCCGGTCGACGGCGTCGATCTGCTCCAGGGTGGCGCTGACCGCGTGGTCGCCGGTGAGCCGGCCCGGCACGTACACCGACCAGAACTGCGCGCCGACGCCGCCGGCGCGCAGCCGGGCGAGGTCGGTGTGCAGGGAGCCGGACAGATCCCCGGCGATGTCGAGCCGGTCGAGGTCGTAGCCGCAGTGCTCGCGCAGCGCCCACGGCAGGTCGTTGTGCCCGTCCACGACCGGGGTCTGGGCGAGGAGTTCGCGCGCCTCGGCGAGGCGGTCCGGGGCCTGCGCCCCGGGCGCACCGGCCGCGCTCACTGGGCGAATCCGAACGCGCCCGAGCCCTCGACCTTCTGCCGCAGCCGCTTGCCCTTCTCCGTCGCCTGGTCGTTGAGCTCCTGCTGGAACTCCCGCATGCGGGCGCGCAGTTCGGGGTCGTGCGCGGCGAGGACACGGGCCGCGAGCAGGCCCGCGTTGCGCGCGCCGCCGACCGAGACGGTCGCGACCGGCACACCGGCCGGCATCTGCACGATGGAGAGGAGGGAGTCCATGCCGTCGAGGTACTTCAGCGGCACCGGCACGCCGATGACCGGCAGCGGGGTGACGGAGGCCAGCATGCCCGGCAGATGGGCCGCGCCGCCGGCGCCCGCGATGATCGCCTTGAGGCCGCGGTCGGCGGCCTCCTCGCCGTACGCGATCATCTCGCGCGGCATGCGGTGCGCGGAGACGACGTCCACCTCGTACGGGATCTCGAACTCGTCCAGGGCCTGCGCGGCGGCCTCCATGACGGGCCAGTCCGAGTCGGACCCCATCACGATGCCGACGAGCGGGCTCGACGCGCTGGCGTTCGAAGCGGCCGGATTACTCAACGATCGTCCCTCGCAGGTAGTCGGCGGCGTGGCGGGCGCGCTCCAGCACGTCGTCCAGGTCGTCGCCATAGGTGTTGACGTGGCCCACCTTGCGGCCCGGCTTCACGTCCTTGCCGTACATGTGGATCTTGAGCTGCGGGTCCCGCGCCATGCAGTGCAGGTACCCCTGATACATGTCCGGGTAGTCGCCACCCAGAACATTGCACATCACGGTCCACTTCGCGCGGGGGCGCGGGTCGCCCAGCGGAAGGTCGAGGACGGCCCGGACGTGGTTGGCGAACTGCGAGGTGGCCGCACCGTCCTGGGTCCAGTGGCCGGAGTTGTGCGGACGCATGGCGAGCTCGTTGACGAGGATCCGGCCGTCGCGGGTCTCGAACAGCTCGACGGCCAGGTGGCCGACCACGTCGAGCTCCTTGGCGATCCGCAGCGCCAGCTCCTGGGCCTGCCCGGCCAGCTCGTCGGAGAGCTCGGGGGCGGGCGCGATCACCGTGTCGCAGACGCCGTCGACCTGACGGGACTCGACCACCGGGTAGGCCACCGCCTGGCCGTGCGGGGAGCGGACGATGTTCGCGGCGAGCTCGCGCGCGAAGTCGACCTTCTCCTCGGCGAGCACCGCCACGCCCGCCCTGAAGGCGTCGTGGGCGTCCTCCTCGGAGCGCACGAACCACACGCCCTTGCCGTCGTAGCCGCCGCGCACGGTCTTGAGGATGATCGGGAAGCCGTCGCCTCCGCCCTCGCCGACGCCCTCGGCGGCGAAGGCCACCGCGTCGGCCGGGTCGGCCACGATGCGGTGCCGCGGGCTGGGCGCGCCGATCTCGTCGAGCCTCGCCCGCATCACCCCCTTGTCCTGGGCGTGCGCGAGGGCCGCGCGGCCCGGGCGGATGACGACGCCATCCGCCTCCAGGGTCGCGAGGTGCTCCGCGGGCACGTGCTCGTGGTCGAAGGTGATCACGTCACAGCCGCGCGCGAAGTCACGCAGCGTGTCCAGGTCGCGATAGTCGCCGAGGACGACCTCGCTCACCACCTGGGCCGCCGAATCCTGCGGGGTGTCACTGAGGAGCTTGAACTGGATGCCGAGCGGGATGCCTGCCTCGTGCGTCATACGAGCGAGCTGACCGCCGCCGACCATGCCGACTACCGGGAACGTCACCCTCTTAGGGTATCCGCACAAGTTCCGGAGCCTCGTCCGGCTGTGTCTTGTCACAGTCGGGGTGGGCTCGCGCACGGATCGCGTACATCCCGGGCGGGTGTACGGAGGGCTGGTTAGCATGGCTGGGTTGACGCCGTCCCGGGCGTCGGCCGGAGCACTTCCCGGAACCCTTCCGGAACGGACAGGACTGAGCGATCACGATGAGTGAACCCGGCGCGCTGCGCACGCGAGTGGACCGGCTCGTCCGCGAGGTCGCCAAATTCGGCGTGGTCGGCGGTCTCGGCGTCCTGGTGAACCTGCTCGTCTTCAACCTGGTGCGCCATGTCACCGACCTCCCGGTGGTGCGGGCCGGCATCATCGCCACCGTCGTGGCGATCCTCTTCAACTACGTGGGGTTCCGCTACTTCACCTACCGCGACCGCGACAAGTCCGGCCGTACGCGGGAACTGGTGCTGTTCCTGCTGTTCAGCGCGGTCGGCCTGGTGATCGAGAACGGCGTGCTCTACACGGCGACGTACGGCTTCGGCTGGGACACCCCGCTGCAGAGCAACTTCTTCAAGTTCTTCGGCATCGGCGTCGCGACGCTGTTCCGCTTCTGGTCGTACCGGACCTGGGTGTTCCAGGCGCTGCCGGCGAAGGAGGCGGTGCAGGCCGCCGAATCGTTCCTTGAGCAGGCGCCCCGCCAGGCCACGCGCAAGCAGCCCGACCGGGTCTGAGCCCGGTCCCGCGGTCCTGAGAGGTCCTACCGGTCCTGAGAGGTCCTACCGGACCGGCCGCTCCGACTCCGCCTCCGTACGGCTCCTGACCTCGCGGCTCAGGAAGAGCGCGAACACCGGCGGGTGCTGCTGGAGCAGCTCCAGGCGCCCGCCGTCCGCCTCCGCGAGGTCGCGGGCCACCGCCAGGCCGATGCCGGTGGAGGAGCGGCCGCTGACCGCCCGCTCGAAGATCCGCGCCCCGAGGTCCGCCGGCACGCCCGGGCCCTCGTCGGTGACCTCGATCACCGACTGGTTGCCGGTGACCCGGGTGCGCAGGGCCACGGTGCCGCCGCCGTGCATGAGCGAGTTCTCGATCAGCGCCGCCAGGACCTGGGCGACCGCGCCCGGGGTGCCGACGGCCCGCATGCCCTGCTTGCCGGAGTGCACGATGGCCCGGCCCGCGCTGCGGTAGGCCGGCCGCCACTCCTCGATCTGCTGCTTGATGACCTCGTCGAGGTCGAAGGCGACCGCCGAGCCGGTGCGCGGGTCGCGCGAGTTGGTCAGCAGCCGCTCGACGACGTCGGTGAGCCGCTCCACCTGGGTGAGCGCGATCGTCGCCTCCTCCCGTACCGTCTCCAGGTCGTCGGCGACGGCGACCTCCTCCAGGCGCATGGACAGCGCGGTGAGCGGCGTACGGAGCTGGTGGGAGGCGTCGGCGGCGAGCCGGCGCTCTGCGGTGAGCATCCGCGCGATCCGTTCGGCGGAGGCGTCGAGGACGTCCGCGACCCGGTCGAGCTCGGGCACCCCGTACCGCTTGTGCCGGGGCCGCGGGTCGCCGGAGCCGAGCCGCTCGGCGGTCTCGGCGAGGTCGGTCAGCGGCGAGGCCAGCTTGTTGGCCTGCCGTACGGCGAGGAGCACGGCCGCCATGACGCAGAGCAGCGCCACCGTGGCGATGATCATGAGGGTGCGGCCCACCTCGTCGGTGACGACCGCGCGGCTCTCCTCGACGAGCACGGTCTCGCCGCGCTCGCCCTCGGCGAGGCCGCGGATGACCCCGCCGGTGGGGCGGGTGCCGATCTCGACGAGCGCGCGGCCGGGGATGCGGACCTGGGCGTAGCGCTTGGCGCCGCTCAGGTCGGCCAGGACGCCGGCGTCGACGGGCTCGCCGCCGATCAGCCGGCTGTCCACGATGGAGGCGATCCGCAGCGCCTCGGAGTCCACGCTCTCCTGGGCACTGCTGGAGATCGTGCGCGTCTCGACGATCACCAGCGAGACGCCGAAGACGGCGATGACGACGAGCACCACGGCGAGCGTGGAGTTGATCAGACGGCGGCGCACGGAGGAGTCGGCCTAGCTCTTCTCGAAGCGGAAGCCCACGCCGCGGACGGTGGAGATGTAGCGCGGGTTGGCCGCGTCGTCGCCGAGCTTCTTGCGGAGCCAGGAGATGTGCATGTCGAGGGTCTTGGTGGAGGACCACCAGGTGGTGTCCCAGACCTCGCGCATCAGCTGGTCGCGGGTGACCACCCGGCCCGCGTCGCGGACCAGGACCCGCAGCAGGTCGAACTCCTTGGCGGTGAGCTGGAGCTCCTCGTCGCCCATCCAGGCGCGGTGCGACTCGACGTCGATCCGCACGCCGTGGGTGGTCGGCGCGGCGGTCGGCTCGGCGGAGCCGCGCCGCAGCAGGGCCCGGACCCGGGCGAGCAGCTCGGCGAGCCGGAACGGCTTCGTCACGTAGTCGTCGGCGCCGGCGTCGAGGCCCACCACCGTGTCGACCTCGTCGGCGCGGGCGGTGAGCACCAGGATCGGCACCGTGTGCCCGTCGGCGCGCAGCCGGCGGGCGACCTCCAGGCCGTCCATGCCGGGCAGGCCCAGGTCGAGCACGACCAGGTCGACCCCGCCCTGGAGTCCGGCGTCGAGCGCGGTGGGGCCGTCCTCCCGCACCTCGACCTCGTATCCCTCCCGCCGCAGGGCGCGGGCCAGCGGTTCCGAGATGGAGGCGTCGTCCTCGGCGAGCAGTACACGGGTCATGTGGTGATGGTAGTCCGCGCCGGCGCGCCGCCGGGGCGTGATCCACAGGGGTGAAGCACCCACCCCGAACCCACCTTTGATCTTGGTCTGGAATTTGCTCATGACCTTGGAATGAGGGAAGTTGGTTCCATCGTCACCTGTGATCCATCTCTCAAGTCCTTCCATATCCGACAGTGTCATGTCGTATGGTGTCGAGAGTTCTGTAGCGGTAAACAGGGACCTTTGGCGGGATGTACGCCAAGGGTCTCTTTTCTGCACGAGGCGGCCGTCGGTCCGCCTCGAGGACGTGAATGACCTGTGGGCCGGGTCCTGGTGCGACGTAGCACCGGGGCGTGGATCCCGGAGGGGCGCCACCGCGCCCCCACCGGTGCCGGCTCCCCCACCGGGCGCCCCCGCTCACGAAGCGCGCGTCCCGACAGAGCAAGGATCGACATGGCGTCCAGCCTGACGACGGCTTCGAACGGAACCCCGGGTTCCGAGGAGAAGACGTTCTTCGGCCACCCCCGGGGCCTGGCCACTCTCTTCATGACCGAGATGTGGGAGCGCTTCTCCTGGTACGGAATGCGCGGCATCCTCGTCCTCTACCTGGTCGCGGCCGTACTCGACGGACCTCTGGAGGACCGTGAGGCGCTCGCCGCCTCCATCTACGGCGTCTACAACGCGGTCGTCTACATGGCCGCCATGCCCGGCGGCTGGGTCGCCGACCGCCTCTGGGGCGCCCGGAAGGCCGTCCTCGTCGGCGGCATCGTCATCGCCCTGGGCCACTACACCCTCGCCGTCCCCTCGGACACGGCGTTCTTCGTGGGCCTCGCGCTCATCGCCGCCGGTACCGGCCTGCTGAAGCCGAACATCTCGGCCATGGTCGGCGGCCTGTACGAGGGTCAGCCGGGCGCCCGCCGCGACGCCGGCTTCACGCTCTTCTACATGTCGATCAACATCGGCGGCATGCTCGCCCCGCTGGTCGTCGGCTACCTCGGCGAGAACGTCAACTGGCACCTCGGCTTCGCCGTCGCCGGCATCGGCATGACCCTCGCCGTCGTCCAGTACGTCCTGGGCTCGCGTCACCTCGGTGACGTCGGCAAGGTGCCGGGCACCCCGGCCACGCCCGAGGAGAAGCGGAGCGCGCTGCGCAAGGTTCTGCTCTGGGGTGGCCTCGCGGTCGCCGCACTCCTGGTGGACCTCGTCCTCGGCACGTACGACATCGAGCACATCGTCAACGTGCTCGCGATTCTCGGCATCGTCGTCCCGGTCGTCTACTTCGTCGCCATGTACCGCAACCCGGCGCTGAAGAGCGAGGACAAGCCGAAGATCCAGGCCTTCATGTGGTTCTTCGCCACGGCCGTGCTCTTCTGGATGATCTACGACCAGTCCGGCTCGCTGCTGACGCTGTTCGCCGACAACAAGACGGACCGCATGATCGGCGGCTGGGAGTTCCCGGCGTCCTGGTACCAGTCCGTGAACCCCGCGATGGTCATCGTCCTCGCGCCGGTCTTCGCCGCGCTGTGGGTCAAGCTCGCCAGGCGCAACCGCGAGCCCAGCGCCCCGATGAAGTTCGCCCTCGCGATGCTTCTCATCGGCGGATCGTTCGCCATCATGGGCCTCGCGGGTGCCGCCGCGGCCAACAGCGAGACCGGCAAGGTCACCGTCTTCTGGCTGCTGAGCGTCTACCTCGTCCAGACCCTCGGCGAGATGTGCCTCTCGCCGGTCGGCCTGTCGCTGTCGACGAAGCTGGCTCCGAAGCAGTTCGTCGGCCAGATCATGGGCCTGTGGTTCCTCGCCACCGCGACGGGCAACGCCCTCAACGGCTGGACCACCAAGCTCAACGAGCCGCTGGGCGACGCCCTGTACTACTCGCTCTGGGCGGTCGTGGCCATCGCCGCGGGCCTGGCCTTCATGACCGCGGGCAAGAAGATCCGCGCGCTCATGGGCGACGTGCGCTGACGTCCTGACGGACCGTACGGCTCGAAAAGGGCCTGGCCCGGCACCCCCCTCGGGTGCCGGGCCAGGCCCTTTGTCGTCAGCTGTCGTCAGCGCGACCGGCCGTCAGCGCGTCTGGGCGCTGAAGCCGCGCAGGAAGTTCTTCGTGCCGCACCGGACGTTGGACTTCTGGCCCGGCCCGACCCAGGGGCCGTAGAGCGTCCAGGTCACCATGTGCTCGCGTGCCCCCTGCAGCTGGTCGCACTTGATGACGACCCGGTGCTGCTTGACCGCCTTCCCGCTGCCCGACTTGCAGGTCGAATACGCGGTGGGGCGGCCCAGCTTGTCCATGCTCGCGTAGGCCTTGCAGTTGTACTTCGTCGCCGCCTGGGCCGGAGCGGCGGTGAGCAGTCCGGTGCCGGCGGCACCCAGCATGACGGCGAGTGCTCCGGACGCGAGCTTCTTCCCCCAGCGCATGTGCGTTCCTTTCCTCGTGCCGAGCCCTCCGGGAGGGCCCGGCACGTCGTTCACCTGCTGGTCGAGCAGGCCTTGCTGTCCAGGTGTTCGCTCGGGCGAACACCTGGAGACAATCATTCGCACGTGCGGCGACACAAGGAATACCGGGGGTAATGAGTACGACCTGAGTACCTCCCCCTATCCGACGCCCGACCGGCTACCTGCGAAGGCGCGCCCACGGGGTGAAGGTGAACACCGCGCCGCCGAGCAGGATCACCGTGCCGGCGACCAGGGCGAGGGCGCGCAGGGCGCCGCCGTCGTCGGCGCCGGTCTCGGCGAGTCCGCCACCGCCGGAGCCGGAGCCGCCGCCGGACGTGGTGGCCGAGCCGCCGCCGGTGCTGCCGCCGGCCGTGCCGCCCGCCTGCTTCTCGGTGTCCAGGGTCAGCGAGGCCTGCACGGAGCCCTTGACCTCGCAGGGGATGACGATGGGCGAGCCGCCGAGGGACACGCTGATGGTCAGCTTGCCGGGGCTCAGGGTGGCCTTGCCGCTCGCGCCCGGCTTGTAGGTGCCGGTCATGTCGGTCAGGTCGACCGGCTTGCCCGCCTCCAGGGGCTCGGGGTTGGGCGCGCCGGTGACGGTGACCGTGCCGCTGTCCGCGCCGCCGATCTTCACGGCCATCGAGGGCTTGAGGGCGCCCTTGGGGAGGGCGGCCGGGCTGTTCATGACGCCCTTGGCGGTCTTGACGGTGAGGTCGTAGGAGCCGCCGTTCCTCTTGGCGTCGATGGTCACCTTGGAGCTGATCGAGGCGGGGCCGGGGGCCTGGCAGGCGAAGGCGACGGAGACCTGCGTGCCGGGGAAGTCGGTCTGGCCGCCCGAGCCGCCGGACGTCGAGCCTCCCGCCGTGGTGCCGCCCGAGGCCGTGGTGCCGCCGGAGGTCGTGGTGCCGCCGGAGGTGGTCGTACCGCCACTCGTCGTCGTACCACCGCTGGCCGTCGTACCACCGCTCGTCGTCGTACCACCGCTCGTCGTCGTACCACCGCTCGTGGTCGTACCACCGGACGAGGAGCCGCCACCGCCGTCCGTCACCTTGATCGTGGCGCCGACCGCGACCGTCTCCTTCGGGGAGCACTTGGTGTCGGTGGACATCGGCTTGGAGACGTTGATCGTGTACTTGTCGGGCGTCAGCGTGATCTCGCCCGCCTTCTCCAGCTTCAGCTTGCCCTTCATGTCCGGCAGGACCATCGGGCTGTTCTTCGGGATCGGCGGGTTCTGGCGGGGGCCCTCCATGTTCAGGGTGCCGGTCGCCGCGCCGCCGACCTTGATCACGCCGGTCGGCTTCACCGTGTCCTTGTCGAGGTCGAGGATGTCCGGGTTCTTGGACGCGGCCTCGACCGTCTTCCAGACCACCTCGACCTCGTCTCCGACCTTGGCCGCCGCGGGCGCGGTGATCTGCACCTTCGTGGTGCCCTGCACCGGCGGGAGGCCGGAGATGGAGGGCGGGATGCACTCGGTCCGGTACGAGACCTCCGCCGCCATGGCGGGTGCGGCGGTCAGCAGGATCCCCGCCCCGCCGAGCATCAGCGCGACGCCTGTCGCACCGATCCTCCGTGTCGTCGTGCGTGTCGTCCTCACGCCTGTCCCTTCGTCGTCGGGCCGGTCTCTGACGGTGCGGAGTCAGGGGTGAACCACGGCAGGACCGCCGTGGGTTCGGATACGGATACGGATACGGGGGCGGGGGCGGAGGCGGGTGTACGGCCCCGGCCCCGGCGGCGGCCCCGGGGGACGCGGGCCGCCGGGCGGACGCGGTCGACGACCGCCATGCCGATACGGAAGAGGGCGGCCGGGACGACGACGGCGAGCAGCACCCAGAAGACCGTCACGCCCCAGGGGCGGCCGACGCCCCAGGGCTGTTCGACGACGACCTTCCCGCCGTACCGCACGGACACCTGGTAGTCCCCGTGCGCGCCGGCGGTCAGCTCGACCGGCAGTCTCACGAGGGCCTTGCGGCCCGGTTCGATCGTGCCGCGCCACTGCCGCTCCTCGTACTGCGGCGCGAACACCCCGTGGCTGGTGCCGACTTCGAAGAGGGGGTCCTTGACCGGTGTCTGGCCGAGGTTGCCGAGGGTCACGACGATCTCGCGCCGGGCCGGGGCGCCGAACCACACGAGTACCCCGCTGGATCCCTCCAGGCGGGCCGAGGTGAGCACCACGAGCCGGCCGGTGCCGGAGGTCTCGGGCAGGGGGGCGGTGGGGTGGCCGGCGACCGTGAACGCTGTGTCCACGGCATCCTGTTGACCCGTCACCCCGGCCACGTGCACCACACAGGGGCAGGGCACGGGCGGTTCGGCGACCGGCAGTTTCGCGCTGAAGGAGCCCTTGGCGTCGACCGTTGCCGCCCGGCCGTCGGTGTTGGCGCAGGAGTTGGTGCCGCCGATGACGCCCTTGCCGGGCGCCGCCTGTCCGCAGATCAGCAGCATGAGCAGGGCGCCCGGTTTCCAGCCGGAGCCGCTGACGGTGATCTCGCCGCCCTTGCCGCCCTCGCTCCGCGAGAGCGCGACCCGCGGCGCCTCGACGGCGGTGGCCGTGCCCGGCACCAGGGTGAGCAGCAGCGCGGTGAGCAGCGCGCCCGCCGCCGTACGCAGGTACGTCATCGTCTCCTCCGTCGTATCGCGTACGCGGTCGTGCCGGCCGCCGCGAGGAGGGCGGCCGCCAGGGCGCCGACGCCCGCCGGGGAGGCGAAGGAGGCGTCCGCGCGGGCGGTCGCGGGGGCCGCGCCGGGAGCGGCGGCCGTCAGACGCACGGTGACCGAGTCGAGCGCGGGCGGGTCGGGCCAGGGGGCGGTGCGGGTGACGCGCTCGCCGGGGCGCAGGCTGACCGGCAGGGCCTGCGCGGGGCGGTCCAGGACCGTGCCGAAGAGGCCCTCGGCGCGTACGGCGAGGGTCGGGGCGAGCACCGTGTTGCCGCGGTTGACCAGCGTGTAGCGCAGGGTGCCGGAGTCGCCGGATCCGCCGGAGCGTTCCACGCGCACGTCCTCGACGGTGAGCGCGGCCAGCCGGGGTCCGCTCACGCGCAGGTGGAGCGGGACGACGGTGGCGCGGCCGGCGGCCTCGGCCCGTACCGATCCGCGGTGCTCGCCGGGCGGGGTGTCGGCGGTGACGGTGACGGCGAAGGGCACGTCCGCGCGGGTGCGGGCGGGGACGGTCACGGTGGCGGCGGCGAAGGCGACGGGCGCGCCCCGGCCGGTGAGGGTGACGGTGAGCGGGCGCGGGCCGGGGTTGGTGACGGACAGGGTGTCCTGCAGGACGCTGCCGGCGGCGCCCTCCAGATAGACGTACGGGCGGGCGGCGGCGGGCGCGGCGGTCCAGGACTCGGCGCCCGCATCGGTGCGGGGCGGCGGGGCTGCCGCGAGCACGCCGAGGAGGGCGACGGCCCCGAGCCCTGCCCGTACCCCCCGCATCAGCGCGCCGTGTGCCGGGCCGGGCGCCGGGTGAGCCAGAGCACTCCGGCCGCGCCGGTCAGCAGCACGGTGCCGCCGAGGGTGCCGAGCGCGGTGGCCGAGTCGAGCGGGCCGGTCTTGGGGAGTTCACCGCCCCCGCTCCCGCTCCCGCCTCCGCCCCCGCCCGTGGTGTCGGCGGCGGTCACATCCAGCTCCAGGGACGGCTTGGGGCTGTTGGTCGGCTTGCAGGTGGCGGCGTCCATGCCGAGCGCGTGGACGATGAGCGTGCCGGCCGTGAAGGTCACCCTGCCGCTCTTCTTCGGGGTGTACGTGCCCGTCAACCGCCCGATCCTGATGGGGGTGTCGGGCGGGATCGCGACCGCGTTCGGCACGCCCTTGACCTGCACCCTGCCACTGTCGGCGCCGCCGACGACCAGCTCGGCGCGCGGGGTCATGACGCCCTTCGGGAGCTCGACCGGGCTGTCCGAGACGCCCTTGTCGAAGGACATCGTGATCGTGTACGAGCTTCCGCGCTTCTCGGCCTTGATGTCGACGGGCGAGACGGCGTTCTTCGGGCCGATCTTCGTCTCGCAGGCGTAGTCGACGTCGACGACGGTGGCGTACGCGGCGGGCGCGGAGAGCAGGACGGCCGAGCCGGCCACCGCCGCCACCGCCACCGCCGCTCTCAGCGCACTGACTGTCCTTCTCGGGTTCGGCACCTCAAGCACCCCTCACCGCGCATTACTGACGGTTCATCAGATCGGCCGTCAAGGTACGCCCGAGCCCTTGTGGAGGGAAGAGAGAAGGGTGTGAAAGTCCTATGCGGGCGCGGCGAGTTCCGCCCAGACCGTCTTGCCCGGGGCGCCCGGGACCCGGTCGATGCCCCAGGCGCGGCAGAGTCGCTGCACGATGAACATGCCGTGCCCGCCGGGGCGCCCGGCCCGGTGCGGGGTGCGCGGGGCGGGCTGGCCGGCGCCGCGGTCGGCGACCTCCAGGCGGAGCACCTCGGCGAGGCGCAGGACGCGCAGGCTCTCCGGGCCCTCGGCGTGCAGGCAGGCGTTGGTGACCAGTTCGGAGACGACGAGGAGGACGTCCTCGGCGGCGGCCCGGCGGTCCGCGGTGGCGGCCGGCAGCCAGCCCCACTCGTGGAGCAGCTGCCTGGTGAAGTCGCGGGCCAGCGGGACGGTGCCGCTGGCCGACCCAAGGGCGAGGGTGCGGACCTCGAGGTCGCCGGAGGCGGTCTCCTTCAACGCTTCACCTCACCGATACCGTGCCATCGATTGACGAGTTCAGGACAGGGGGCCTGGCGGGCCGGGCCGCCGGACGGCGGGCGGAGAGCCGGGCGGAGGGGTGTGCGCTCAGCCGGGATGCGGGAGCGCGGATTCGAGCGACTCGTGGAGGGTGAAGACGGCCTCCGCGCCCGTGATCTCGAAGACCCGCGCGACCGGCGGCCGCATCGCGGCCAGATGGACCCCGCCGCCGGCGGCGTCCGCCCGGAGCCGGGCGGCCAGCAGGACGTTCAGTCCGGTGGAGTCGCAGAACTCGAGGCGTGAGCAGTCGAGTACGAGGCGTGTGCGGCCCTCGTCGAGCGCGTGGTCGAGTGGCGCACGCAACAGTTCGGCGGTGTGGTGATCGAGCTCACCCACCGGGGTGAGCACCTCGCTCGCCCCCACGGTCCGGACCTCGACCCGAAACCGCTCGGGTGCGCTGCCGATGTGCTGCCGGTACATGCGTCGAACCATACAAGCGCGCCCCCGTGCACCGCACACAAGCTCCACACCCGAAGCATGCCAAAGCAGACAATTGCCACTTGCAACCATCAGGGTCGAGCAGGTAGGGCTAGTAGGGACCACATTTCCCACGGCCGGCTTCGGAGGCGCCGCAAACCGCAGCAGAGACGCAGAGACAACCCTGGAGGAGACCCATGTCCCCCCGCCTCGACGTACCCCTCGTACCCCTCGAGGTGCCGGAACGCGCGGAACTGCCGCACATCCCGCCCCTCGACGAGATCGCGCCGCTCGACGCGCGCGCCCTCTCGAAGAACCTCTTCGCCCGCCTGGGCGACCTGGAGGAGGGCACCCACGAGTACGCGTACGTCCGCAACACCCTGATCGAACTCAACCTGGCCCTGGTCAAGTTCGCCGCCTCGCGGTTCCGCACCCGCAGCGAACCGATGGAGGACATCGTCCAGGTCGGCACCATCGGCCTCATCAAGGCGATCGACCGCTTCGAACTGGCCCGCGGCGTCGAGTTCCCCACCTTCGCGATGCCGACGATCATCGGCGAGATCAAGCGCTTCTTCCGCGACACCTCGTGGTCGGTGCACGTCCCGCGCAGGCTCCAGGAGCTCCGCCTCGACCTGGCCAAGGCCGGCGACGAACTCGCCCAGCGCCTGGACCGGGCGCCCACCGTCGACGAGCTGGCCCGTGAACTGGGCATCGGCACCGACGAGGTCGTCGAGGGCATGGCCGCGGCCAACGCGTACACCGCGAGCTCGCTGGACGCCCCGCCGGAGGAGACCGAATCGGACGGTGGCGCGACGCTCGCCGACCGGCTCGGCTACGAGGACCACGGCCTGGAGGGCATCGAGTACATCGAGTCGCTCAAACCGCTGATCGCGTCCCTGCCGGCCCGCGAACGCCGCATCCTGTCGCTGCGCTTCACGGCCGGTCTGACCCAGTCGGAGATCGGCGAGGAGCTGGGCATCTCGCAGATGCACGTCTCGCGGCTGCTGTCGCGGACGCTGGCGCGGCTGCGCAGGGGCCTGACGGCGGAGGAGTAGTCCGTCATCTCAACGCTTCGGCCTCTGCGTACAGTTGGGCCATGACGACGGGTGTCCTGATCGGTACGGGCCGGTCGGCCGATGTGTACAAGGCCGGGGACGGCCGGGTGCTGCGGCGCTACCGCGACGGCGGCGACGCCGGCCGCGAGGCCCGGATCATGCGGGAGCTCGCGGCCCACGGCTACCCCGTGCCGGCCGTGGACCGTGCCGAGGGCCCCGACCTCGTCATGGAACGCCTCACCGGCCCCACCCTCCTGGACGCCGCCGTGACCGGCACGGTCACCCCCGAGGCGGCGGGCGCCCTGCTCGCGGACCTCCTTGTCCGCCTCCACGCCACCCCGTGGATCCATCTGGACCTGCATCCCGGCAACGTGGTCCTCACCCCGGCGGGCCCCGTCGTCATCGACTGGCGCACCGCCCGAGAGGGCCCGGCGGGCCTGGACCGCGCGATGTCCGCGCTCCTCCTCGCGGAGGCCGCGCTCTCCCCCGCCCCCTACGCCCCCGGGGCCCGCGCCGCCCTGACCGCGCTCCTGGCCCGCCTTCCCGCCCCGGTCACCCCGTACGTTCCCGAGGCGACCGCCCTGCGGGCCCGGGACCCGCACCTCTCGGCGGAGGAGCGGGCGGCGATTCCGGCGGCCGGGGAGCTGATCGTCTCCCTCGCCGGGTAGCCCCTCGGCAGCCCCCCCCTACCAGCCGATCCGGACCTCGCCGAGCAGCCGGCATCCGGCGAGGGCGGCGAGCTCCCGGGCCCGCTCGGGCGGGCAGCGCTTGTCGACGTGCAGGAAGACGGTGTGCGTCCCGGCGGGCCGCTCCGGGTCCAGCTCGACGTCGTCACCGTGGAACGACACCTGCACCCCGTCGTACTGCTCGGACCCGTCCGCTCCGGGCCAGCGCCCCCGCCACCCGATCATCGCCGGGTCGTCCCCGACGGCCCTGAGGAACGGCAACTCCACGTCCGCGGAGGCGTGTTCCTCGAACACCCACACCGCAAGCCCGTCCGCCCGCCCGTGCTCCCCCCACGGGTCGTACGTCTCCTTGTCGGCCCCCTCGAACACCGCCCCGGGCACGACCCCCGCCACCGCCCGCACCCGCTCGACACCCCCGACCAGAGCCTCCACCCACCGCTCGTCCTCGACGAACTCAAGGCCGCGGCACAGCGCCTGAGCCCGCGCGTAGGCGGCGTCGGCGTCGTCACTCCGGAAGACGGGATAGGCCCGTGAATGCCCCATGCCGCCACTCTCGCACGCGACCGGTCACCGATGCTGTTGGATATCACGGTGCTTCACGCCGCCCACGCCCGCGCCACCGGCCCCACCGGCTTCCGGTAGCCCGCCAGGAGAGTCCTGGCGGTCGCCGCCGGAGGAGTTCCCGTGTCGCGCACCGCCCACCACATCCCGCCCGCCCACGCCGAGCGGCCCGAGCGCCCCGGCGCGCCCTGGCATGTCGTGGTGCTCCACGACCCGCGCCGCGGCACCCGCCGCGAGGTCGCGTTCCATTCCTTCCCGCGTCACCAGCACGACGCCACGGTCGGCCGCTGGGCGGCCGTCGAGGAGCGCCGGGCCCGCGCCCGCCTCCGTACCGCCCTCACCGCCGCCGTACGCCTGGCGAACGCCGCCCCGACGGCCACGGACACCCTCGACATCCCACCCTTCCGCCACCGCCGCTCGGGCCTGTGGCTCGCGTGAGCGTGCGGGCCCGGGTCACTGCGGGCGCGGTGCCGTCAGATCGTCCGCACGCCCTTGCGCCAGACCTCCGCGACCAGTGGCACACCCGGGCGGTACGCCAGGTGCACGTGCGACGGTGCGTCCAGGACGATCAGGTCGGCGCGGGCGCCGGGGGTGAGGCGGCCGATGTCGGTGCGGCGGAGGGCCGCGGCGCCGCCGGCGGTGGCGGACCAGAGCGCCTCGTCGGGGGTCATCAGCATGTCGCGGACGGCGAGCGCGATGCAGAAGGGCATCGAGGAGGTGAAGGACGAGCCGGGGTTGCAGTCCGTGGACAGCGCGACCGTGACGCCCACGTCGAGCAGCCGCCGCGCGTCAGGCCACTGCGCGCGCGTGGAGAACTCCGCGCCGGGGAGCAGCGTCGCCACCGTGTCGCCCTGGGCGAGGGCGTCGATGTCGGCGTCCGTGAGGTGGGTGCAGTGGTCGGCGCTCGCCGCGCCCAGCTCGACCGCGAGCTGCACGCCGGGGCCGTACGTCAGCTGGTTGGCGTGGACGCGGGCCTGCAGGCCCTTCGCCTGGCCGGCCTTGAGGATCGCGCGGGCCTGGTCGCCGTCGAAGGCGCCCTTCTCGCAGAACACGTCGACCCAGCGGGCGTACGGCGCGCAGGCGTCCAGCATCTCGCCGGTCACCAGTTTCACGTACCCGGCCGGGTCGTCGGCGTAGTCCGGCGACACGATGTGCGCGCCGAGGTAGGTGACCTCGTCGGTGTGCTCGGCGGCGATGCGCAGCGCGCGGGCCTCGTCCTCGACGGTGAGACCGTAGCCGGACTTGGTCTCGAAGGTGGTGGTGCCCTGGCGCAGCGCCTCCCACATGTAGCGGGCGACGTTGGCGGACAGTTCGGCGTCGGTGGCGGCGCGGGTCGCGGCGACGGTGGTACGGATGCCGCCGGCCTTGTAGGCCTGGCCGGACATGCGGGCGTTGAACTCGGCGGTGCGGTCGCCCGCGAAGACGAGGTGGGAGTGGGAGTCGACGAAGCCGGGGACGACCGCGCGGCCGCCGACGTCGACCCGGTTGTCAGTGGCCGGTGCTTTGCTTGTCTCACCGACCCAGACGACGCGGTCGCCGTCCACGACGACGGCCGCGTCCTGGATCAGACCGAGTGGCGAACCATCACCGAGGGAGGGGTCGTTGGTGACGAGACTGGCAATGTTGGTGATCACCGTGGCGGTGGCCGCCACGGCGCTGTTCGCGCTCGTGGGGCCGGAGCTCGCCACCGGGTTGTTCGTCGCCGCGGGGCCCTTGTTCATGGTGAGGGGTCTCTCCTTCGGTCAGCTCAGCCGCGCAGGGCGGCGATCGAATCCGCGAGGGTCTGTGCCACGTCGGGGACGGATGTGTGGACCCCGTCCCGGACGACCTGGCGTCCGCCCACGATCGTGTGCCGCACGTCCGCGGCCGACGCTGCGAATACCGCCGTCTCGGCTGCCAGACGCGGCACCGGCCCCGCTGTCCTGACGGAGTCGAGCGCGATCGTCGTGAAGTCGGCGAGCGCGCCCGTCTCCAGGCGGCCGGCCTCGGACCAGCCGAGGGCCGCGTGGCCGTCGGTCGTGGCCGCGCGGAGCAGCGCCGCCGCTGTCCAGTGGCCGCGGGTCCGGGTCCGCAGGCGCTCGTTCAGCTCCATCGCGCGCGCCTCCTCCAGGAGGTCGATGACGGCGTGGCTGTCGCTGCCGAGCGAGAGCGGGGAGCCGGCCCGCTGGAGGGCGACGGCGGGGCCGATGCCGTCGGCGAGGTCGCGTTCGGTCGTCGGGCACATGCAGGTGCCGGTGGACGTCGAGCCGATCAGGGAGACGTCGGCGTCCGTCATGTGGGTGTTGTGGACGCCCGTCGTGCGCGCGCCGAGCACGCCGTGGTCGGCGAGCAGCTGGGTCGGGGTGCGGCCGTGGGCGGCGAGGCAGGCCTCGTTCTCGGCGGTCTGCTCGGAGAGGTGGACGTGGAGGGGGGCCTCGCGGTCCTGGGCCCACCGGGCCACGGTGGACAGCTGCTCGGCCGGGACCGCGCGCACGGAGTGGACGGCGGCGCCGATCCGTACGCCCTCGCGCTCTTTGAGCGCCGAGACGCGCTCGGCCCAGGCGTCCGCCGTCCCGTCGGAGAAGCGGAGCTGGTGCTGCTCGGGGGCGGCGCCGAAGCCGGAGGAGAGGTAGGCGGTGTCGAGGAGGGTGATGCGGATGCCGGCGTCTGCGGCGGCCGCGATCAGGGCGTCGCCCATGGCGTTGGGGTCGGCGTAGGGGGTGCCGCCGGGTGCGTGGTGGAGGTAGTGGAACTCGCCGACGGCCGTGATGCCGGCAAGGGCCATCTCCGCGTACACCGCGCGCGCGAGCGCGAAGTAGCTGTCGGGGGTGAGTCGTTGGGCCACCCCGTACATGACCTCGCGCCAGGTCCAGAAGGTGCCGCTGCCGACCTGGACGGTGCCGCGCAGGGCCCGGTGGAAGGCGTGCGAGTGGGCGTTCGCGAGGCCCGGGATCGTCAGGCCGCGCAGGACGACGGCGCCGGGCGGCGGGGCCTCGGCCCCGGTCCGTACGGCGGTGATCCGGCCGTCCGTCGTGGACGCGTCCAGGACCACGCCCGGCTCGACGTGCGTGTCGAGCCAGGCGTGCTCCAGCCAGTACGTCACCTGCACGCGAGGCCCTCCAGTACGTCGGCGAGTGCGTGGACGCCCGCGACGCAGTCGTCCTCGGCCGCGAACTCGGCCGGGGAGTGCGAGACGCCCGTGGGGTTGCGTACGAACAGCATGGCGGTCGGGATCGAGGCGGACAGGATGCCCGCGTCGTGTCCGGCGCCGGTGCCGAGGACCGGGACCTTGGCACCGGTCGCGTCGGCGAGCAGCCGGCTCAGCTCCTCGCGCAGGGCGTGCCCGAACTCGACGACCGGCGTGAACGACTCCCGTACGACGGCGAGGTCGACGCCCCGGCGGACGGCGTGGTCGCGGGCGGCGGCCTCGATGCCGGCGACGACGGCGTCCAGGGACTCCTGGTCGGCGGCGCGGGCGTCGAGCCAGCCGCGCACCAGCGACGGGATGGCGTTGACGCCGTTGGGCTCGACGGCGATCTTGCCGAAGGTGGCGACGGCGCCCGCGAGTTCGGCCTCGCGGCGGGCCGCGAGGACGGTCTCGGCGTACGGCAGCATGGGGTCGCGCCGGTCGACGAGCCGGGTGGTGCCCGCGTGGTTGGCCTCGCCGTGGAAGTCGTACCGCCAGCGGCCGTGCGGCCAGATGGCGGAGGCGATGCCGACGGGGTCGCCGGACAGGTCGAGGGCGCGGCCCTGCTCGACGTGGAGCTCCACGAAGGCGCCGATGCGGGCGAGCCGCTCGGGGTCGTGGCCGATGGCCTCGGGGTCGTATCCGGCGGCCTCCATGGCCTGCGGCAGCGAGATCCCGTCCGCGTCGCGCAGCTCGAAGGCCTTCTCCCTGGTCAGCTGCCCGGAGGTGAGCCGGGAGCCGACGCAGGCGAGCCCGAAGCGGGCGCCCTCCTCGTCGCCGAAGTTGACGATGGCGAGGGGCCGCTTGAACGAGACGCCGCGGGCGCGGAGTTCGTCGAGGGCGGCGAAGGAGGACACGACGCCGAGCGGGCCGTCGAAGGCGCCGCCGTCGGGCACGGAGTCCAGGTGGGAGCCGGTGACGACGGCGTCGCCCGCGGTGGGGTCGCCGAGCCAGGCCCACTGGTTGCCGTTGCGGTCGGTCTCGACGTCGAGCCGGCGGGCCTCGGCCTGCATCCGGAACCAGAGGCGGCAGTCGGCGTCGGCGGCGGTCCAGGCGTAGCGGCGGTAGCCGCCGGAGTCCGCGTTGCGGCCGATTCCGTGGAGGCTGCGCCACATGGCGTGGAACGAGGGGGAGTCCCCCCGCCCCGCCGAGGCGGCCCGGGCGGAGCCGCGGGGCGCCTCGGCGGCGTCGTGGGACGAGGTCACGCGGAGTCACCCTCACGCATCGGGACGCGGACGCCCTTCTCGTCGGCGACCCGCTCGGCGATGTCGTAGCCGGCGTCGACGTGGCGGATGACGCCCATGCCGGGGTCGTTGGTCAGCACGCGGCGGATCTTCTCGCCGGCGAGCTTGGTGCCGTCGGCCACGGAGACCTGGCCGGCGTGGATGGAGCGGCCCATGCCGACGCCGCCGCCGTGATGGATGGAGACCCAGGAGGCGCCGGAGGCGACGTTGACCATGGCGTTGAGCAGCGGCCAGTCGGCGATGGCGTCGGAGCCGTCGAGCATGGCCTCGGTCTCGCGGTACGGGGAGGCCACCGAGCCGCAGTCGAGGTGGTCGCGGCCGATCGCGAGCGGGGCGGCGAGGGTGCCGTCGGCGACCATGTCGTTGAACATGGCGCCGGCCTTGTCGCGCTCGCCCTGGCCGAGCCAGCAGATACGGGCGGGCAGGCCCTGGAAGTGGACGCGCTCGCCGGCCATCTTGATCCAGCGGTGCAGCGACTCGTTCTCGGGGAAGAGGTCGAGGATCGCCTTGTCCGTCTTGTGGATGTCGGAGGCCTCGCCGGAGAGCGCGGCCCAGCGGAACGGGCCCTTGCCCTCGCAGAACAGCGGGCGGATGTAGGCGGGGACGAAGCCGGGGAAGGCGAAGGCGCGGTCGTAGCCGGCCAGCTGGGCCTCGCCGCGGATGGAGTTGCCGTAGTCGAAGACCTCGGCGCCGGCGTCCATGAAGCCGACCATGGCCTCGACGTGCTTGGCCATCGACTCGCGGGCGCGCTGGGTGAACCCGGCCGGGTCCTTGGCGGCGGCGTCGGCCATGTCCTCGAAGGCGACGCCGACGGGGAGGTAGGACAGCGGGTCGTGGGCGGAGGTCTGGTCCGTCACGATGTCGATCGGCGCGCCCTCGGCGAGCATCTGCGGGAGCAGCTCGGCGGCGTTGCCGAGGAGGCCGATGGAGAGCGGACGGCGGGCGTCGCGGGCCTCGGTGGCGAGCTGGAGGGCGTGGGCCAGGTTGTCGGCCTTGACGTCCAGGTAGCGGTGCTCGATGCGGCGCTCGATGGCGCGCGGGTCGACGTCGATGCAGATGGCGACGCCGTCGTTCATGGTGACGGCGAGCGGCTGGGCGCCGCCCATGCCGCCGAGGCCGGCGGTCAGGGTGATCGTCCCGGCCAGGGTGCCGTTGAACTTCTTCGCGGCGACGGCGGCGAAGGTCTCGTAGGTGCCCTGGAGGATGCCCTGGGTGCCGATGTAGATCCAGGAGCCGGCGGTCATCTGGCCGTACATGGTGAGGCCGAGGGCCTCCAGGCGCCGGAACTCCTCCCAGTTGGCCCAGTCGCCGACCAGGTTGGAGTTGGCGATGAGGACGCGCGGGGCCCACTCGTGGGTCTGCATGACGCCGACCGGGCGGCCGGACTGGACCAGCATGGTCTCGTCCTGCTTCAACGTGCGCAGGGTGCGGACCATGGCGTCGAAGGAGCGCCAGTCGCGGGCGGCCTTGCCGGTGCCGCCGTAGACGACGAGCTTGTCGGGGTGCTCGGCGACCTCGGGGTCGAGGTTGTTCTGGAGCATCCGGAGGGCGGCTTCCTGCTGCCATCCCAGGGCGCTCAGTTCCGTACCGCGCGGTGCCCGTACGGGTCGGGGTCCTGACATGGCGGTGCCTCCTCGGCTCTATTCATTCAGATATTCACATCCTGACCGGCTGAATAGACTTAGTCAACAGCTGCGCGTCCGACCCGCCGGGTGGTGCCATGGACGCATGACGCTCTCCGTACGCGACCGGGCCGTCCGCGCCGCCGTCGAGCAAGGACTCCTCTCCCCCGCGCAGCCCGTCACCGCACTCCTCGACGTGACCGGCATCCGTGCCTCCGCCACCGCTGTGACCAGCGCTTTCGCCGCCGTCACCACGGCACCCGTGCTGCACGCCTTCGCCGTCAAGGCCTGCCCGCTCGTGCCCGTGCTCCGGCTCCTGTACGAGGCGGGGCTCGGCGTCGAGGTCGCGAGCCCCGGCGAGCTGGCCCTGGCCCGCGCCGCCGGCATCCCGCCCGCCCGCACCGTCCTCGACTCCCCCGCCAAGACCCCCGCCGAGCTGCGCCAGGCCCTCGCGCTCGGCATCGCCGTCAACGCCGACAACCTCCAGGAACTGGCCAGGCTCGACACCCTCGTCGGCTCCGCGCCCACCGCCTCGCCGCTCGGACTCCGGGTGAACCCGCAGGTCGGCGCCGGTTCCATCGGCGCGCTCTCCACCGCGACCCCGACCTCCAAGTTCGGCGTGGCACTGCGCGACGAGGGCGCCCGCGAGGCCGTCGTCCAGGCGTATCTCGACCGCCCCTGGCTCACCCGCCTGCACACCCACACCGGCTCCCAGGGCATCCCGCTCGCCCTGATGGCCGAAGGCGTCGCCGCCGGGTACGCGCTCGCCGAGGAGATCAACACCAAGGCCGGGCGGCAGCAGATCGACACCCTCGACATCGGCGGCGGGCTGCCGGTCAACTTCGCCTCGGACGAGGAGACCCCCACCCACGCCGACTACGCGAGGCTGCTCGCCGCGACCGTCCCCGGACTGCTCGACGGGCGCTACGCGCTGGTCACCGAGTTCGGGCGCTCGCTGCTCGCCAAGCACGGCACCGTCCTGGCCCGGGTCGAATACACCAAGACCTCCGGCGGCCGCCCCATCGCCGTCACCCACGCGGGCGTCCAGATCGCCACCCGCACCGTCTACGCCCCCGAGTCCTGGCCGCTGCGGATCCTCGCGTACGACGCGGAGGGCCGGCCCCGGACCGGCGAACCGGTCGTCCAGGACGTGGCCGGGCCCGCCTGCTTCGCCGGGGACCTGCTCGCCACCGGCCGCGCCCTGCCGCCGCTGCGCCCCGGCGACGTGGTGGCGGTGCCGGACACCGGCGCGTACTACTTCGCCCACCACTACGCGTACAACAGCCTGCCCCGGCCCGCCGTGCACGGATTCACCCCGACGGACGACGGCGGGACCGCCTTCGCCACCGTGCGCCCCGCCCAGACCCTCGACGAGATCGTGGCCGAATCCGGCGGCGACCGGGCCGGCGCGCTGGTGCGCGAGACGGTGCGCGCCTTGGCGCCGGATGCTGACATGGAGGCATGACAGCTGGCACCTCCGTCGTCGTGGAACGCCGTGTCGCCGCCTCCCCCGGCCGCGTCTGGGAGTCGATCACCGACCTGCCCGGGCTGCCGCGGCTGCTCTCCGGCGTCGAGAAGGTCGAGGTGCTCACCGAGGGCGGCTTCGCGGTGGGCACCCGCTGGCGCGAGACCCGGCGGATGCTCGGCAAGGCCGCCACCGAGGAGATGACGGTGACCGTCTGCGAACCCCCCGAGCGATACGTCACGGTCGCCGACTCGCACGGCATGCACTACGTCTCCGAGCTCACCCTCCGCCCCGAGGGCCCCGCGGCCGCCGCCACCGCGACCGTCCTGCGGATGACCTTCACGGCCCGCCCCGCCCTCGACCGCACCCCCGGCCCGCTCACCCGCCTGCTCGCCCGCTTCGGCTCGCGCGCGGTCGCCCGGGCGCTCGGCAAGGACCTGGACGAGATGGCGCGGGCGGTGGAGAGCCGGGGCTAGGGCCTGTCCGGCGGATCAGGGTCGGGCAGGCCCCAGTCCCCGAAACCGGCCAAGCCCTAGTCGACGAAGAGCCCCCGCGCCGCCGCCTTCGTGTCGAACTCCTCCAGGCGGGCCTGGGCGTCCGGCAGTTCGTCCGCCATCGCCTCCAGGAGCACCCGGCCGAGCAGCATCGGCGCGCAGGCGGTGTCGAAGGCCAGGCCGGTGCCGACGGCGGCCGGGATGAGCAGGTCGCTGTGGGTGGCGACGGGCGCGAAGGCGGACTCCGCGACGGTCACCACCTTCAGACCGGCCGCACGCGCGTGTGCGAGCGCGTCGACGACCTCGCGCGGGTGGCGGGGCAGCGCGAAGCACAGCAGTGCCGAGGCCCCGGCCCGTACGGCCGCGTCGATGCGGTCGTCGAGCATCGAGCCGCCCTCGTCGAGCAGCCGGACGTCCGGGTGCACCTTGCCGGCGAAGTACGCGAAGCCACGGGCCTGCGAGGAGGCGGCGCGCAGGCCGAGCACGGGCAGCGGGCGCGAGCCCGCCAGCAGCCGGCCGGCCCGCTCGACCGGGGTCGGGTCGGCGAGCAGCTCGGCGAGGTGCCTGAGGTTCTCGATCTCGCCGAGCACGGCCTGCTGGTACTCGTTGTGCTCGGTGTGCTCCTCGGCGACCGCGGGCACGCTGTCGCGCAGGTGCTTGCGCAGCGCCGGGTAGCCGTCGAAGCCGAGGGCCACGGCGAAGCGGGTCACGGAGGGCTGGCTCACCCCGGCGAGCTCGGCCAGCTCGACGCTGGACAGGAAGGGCACGTCGGCGGCGCGCCGCACCATGCAGTGCGCGATGCGCCGCTGGGTCGGCGTGAGCCGGTGCCCCTCGAAGAGCGCCTGCAGCCGTCCGGCCGGGCTGTCGCTCATGCCTGCCGTCCCCCTTCCGTCTATTCAGTCTCCATGAACTCTGCATGAGGATATGCAGAAGGGCAACGCCTTCCGGATCCGGTCCCCGCCCCGGGGCCCGAACGCACGCGACGGGCAGGTGGCCGAGTCGGCCGCCTGCCCGTCGTGTGCGTTCGGACTATCCGTGGGAGGCCCCGGCCGGTGGCCGGACCACGGCGAGGATCCGGTCCCCGCCCCCTCCGAGGAGCGTCCGCGGCTCTCCCGAGCCGTGCGGGGTGTGTTCGAGGACCGCGCCGGCCTCCGTGACGAGCAGCAGTCGTCCGTCGGTGAAGGCGGCGTCCCGCAGCTCCCCGGGCGGGAGCCCCGCGAGTCGCGTGCGCTGCCATGCCCGGCCCTCCGGCGAGGTCCAGAGCTCGCCGAAGGCGGTGACGGCACGGGCGGTGCCGTCGGCCGTGACCCACAGGTCGAGCGGCTCGTCGTCCTCCCTCAGGCGGGCCGTGGACCAGCGGCCGGTGGCCAGGTCGACGGCGTGGAGCACCTGCTGCTCGAAGGCGTGGCCGTACGACGCGGAGGCGACGAGGACGTCCCGGTGGAACGCGCCCCGCTCCAGCCTGCCCGCGGCGGGGTCGATGCCCGACAGCCGGAGCCGGTCCTTCAGAGGCCGCTCGGGCCCCTTCCCCGGCAGCGGCACCTCGGTGGTCGTGCCCCGGCCGGGATCGACCTCGAACAGCGCCGGCCGCATCTCGTGGACCGACACACCGGGTGCGTCGGCGGTGGCTCCGGTGACGTACAGCAGGTGTCCGCCGGAGCCGGGGGCCGGCGCGGTGCCGACGACGTTCGTGAGGCTGAACGTCGTCGGCACCGCCACGGGGATCCACTCTCCGGCACCCCAGGGAAGGGCGTGGAGGTGGCCGTGGAGCCGGTGGGCGGTGGTGCGGTCCTCGACGGTCACGAGCGCCGTGCCGTCCCGGCCCACACCGTTGACGTCGGGACGCTCCGGACGGTCCGGGATCCCCGGGACCGGCTGCGGCGCCGACCCGTCGTCGGGGCCGGCCAGGAGCGGAACGGCGCTCTGTGCCAGGGGCGCGACGACGGTGAGTCCGTTGTCGTGGCGCACCGCGGAGACCCGGACGCCGGGCCCCTTCGCCGCGGCCCCGGGCATCCGGTGGAGCCGGTGCAGGGCACCGGCCCGTACTTCTGCGAGGAGGACCCCCTCGGTGTCCGCCACGAGGACGGACACCGAGGGCTCCTGTGACTGATCCGTCACGAGCTAGAACAACCCTCCGACCCAGTCGCCGATCTTCCGGCCGACGGTACTACCGGCGATGCCGCCGACGACACCGCCCACGACACCTCCGATCGCGATGCCGGCGGGTCCGCCGAAGGCGCCGATGGTCATGCCGAGCGAGGCGCCGACCTTGGCGCCGGCCAGACCGCCGACGATGCCGCCG
This sequence comes from Streptomyces sp. NPDC051909, assembly GCF_040681095.1. Classification (NCBI taxonomy): domain Bacteria; kingdom Bacillati; phylum Actinomycetota; class Actinomycetes; order Kitasatosporales; family Streptomycetaceae; genus Streptomyces; species Streptomyces sp. NPDC051909. Next base: position 28,526 of record NZ_JBFAYA010000029.1, read on the forward strand.
GTCTCACGCGCTGCCGTCCGGACCTTCTGGCCCTCCGGCGCGGTGACGGTGTTGTAGACACCGACGCCGACTTCGAGGCCGAGCAGACCGCGGCCGCCCCACTTGGTGGCCTGGTTGATCGCGTTGACCTTCGGGTTGGTCTTGGCCGCGCTGTCGACGATGGCCCGGTCGGACTTGCCGCGCTTCTCGCTCAGGTACTCGTAGGTCGGGAAGTCGCGGGCGCCACGCTGCTTCGGCAGCAGCCAGTCGTCCATCGGGCTGCGGTAGAACGACCGCAGCGCGTTGCGCTCGTCGACCACCCACTGGGCAGAGGCCTTCCAGCCGTAGTGGTCGGCCATGCGAAGGGCGTTCTGCCGGGCGAGGGCGTCGGCGCGCTGATAGGCGGCGCGCCGGGAGGCGGCGTCCTCGGTGTAGAGGAAGGCGTAGGAGGTCGGGCCCTGCCAGGCGCCGCCGGCGAGGCTGTCGCCCCAGCCGGAGCCGCTGCTGGCGGTGCCACCGCCACCGCCGCCACCACCGCCACCGCCACCGCCACCGCCACCGCCGCCGCCACCGCCGCCGCCGCCACCGCCGCCGCCACCGCCGCCACCACCGCTGCCGCTGTCATCGAGGACCGGGAGGCCGCCGCGGCACTTGATCAGGCCCTGGAGGCACTCGGGAATGGCCAGGCCCGTCGCGTCGACGAGGGTGGTGGGGTTGTTGCCGGCGTAGGAGTAGCCGTTGAGCGACTGCTGCTGCTCGGAGCTGAACACCGGGTCGACGCTGATGAACTGGCCGGTCGACGCGTCGTACTCACGGGCGTCGAGGTGGGTCAGTCCGGTCGCGTCGTCGGCGGTCTTGCCCAGGAACCGCTTGTCCGTGGGCCAGTTGCCGACCGAGCCGCCCCGGCGGTCGCCGAACGGCGTGGTGTACCGCTTGCCGAAGGTCTGCGCGGCGTCGGCGGCGATCGCCAGGCTCTGCGTGCCGTGGTGGTCGCCCGCCAGGTAGAACAGCTTGTTGGTGCCGCTCTCGTTGGTGCGGACGGCGACCGTCAGCTCGCCCGACCTGTAGTTCCGCTGGGCCCAGGTGGTGCCGTTGGAACGCAGGTGGAGCTCGGTGGCACCCGCGTACAGGATGCGCTCGCCGTCGGCGGCCTTGCGGATGAGCAGACCGCCGTCGGGGTCGTAGACGTAGTCGGTGGTCTGCGTGCCCTCGGTGAGCTTGCTGAGCTTGCCCTCGTCGGACCAGACGAGGTCCTGCTGGCCCTGGTCTCCCGGACGGCTGCGGGTGTTGCCCGCGGCGTCGTAGGTGTAGGTCCGTTCGGGGGCCGTGCAGTTGCCGCTGGTGCTGATGCCCGTCAGGGCGTGCGGCTTGGCGCTGGTGTAGCAGTAGGTGTCGGTCGTCGTCGCGGTGGAGGTGTGCTTGGTCTCCGAGGTGCGCTGACCGGCGTTGTTGTAGGTGTAGCCGTTCCAGTACGGGGACGGGCCGGACAGGCTGGTCGCGCTCTGCGGGTCGGCGCAGTTCTGCGACGACGGCGTCCACGCCTCGGTCAGCCGCCGGTGGCCGTCGTAGGCGAAGCACTGGGTCTCCGCCTGGGACTGGCCTCCGATGAGCGTCGGGTCGGTCACGGAGGTGACGTTGCCGGCCTGGTCGAAGCCGTAGTTGAGGTCCTGCAGCATGTACGGGTGGGTCTGGTCCGTGACATGGCTGCGGGTGAGCCGGCCGGTGCCGGGCTCGTAGGTGTTGGTGACGTAGACCTTCTTGGTGGCCTCCGTGTCGGCCGTGCCGAGGGCGAGCTGCTGGGCCCGGCCGGTCGCGGAGTAGTCCGCGTCCAGCAGGTAGCCGGTGCTGCCGGTGATCGAGGTGACCTGGCCGGTCTCCGTGTAGTCGAAGTCGATGATCTCCGACGGGAGTCCGCCGAGGGCCGGCTCGGTGGTGCTCTTCACCTTGCCGTCGAGGCGGTAGTCGGTGCCGTACTCGATGACGGCGGGCACACCGGCCTTGACGAGCGGGTCCTCCGCGGGGAGTTCGAGCTTGGTCGCGACCGGGTCCGACAGGGTGTCGTACGCGGTGACCGTGCTGGTGTACGCGAGGCCGGCCTTGCCGCCGACGTAGCGGGTGGTGGCGCCCGGCTTGCCCTTGAGGATCGTGTCGTAGGTGCGGGCGCTGAGCTGGGTCGCGTCCGACTTGGTCCCGGACCAGGTGGCCGTGACGCGGTTCAGCGCGTCGTACTCGGTCAGGATGGACTTGCCACGGGAGTCCGTGGTCTTGATGACCCGGTCGAGGGTGTCGTAGTCGGTCGACGACGTGCCCTTGTCGGGGTCGGTGACGGTCTTCTCACGCCCGAACAGGTCGTACGTGTAGCTCCACACGGCTCCGTCGGGACCCGTGACCGAGCTCTTCTTCCCGTCGGGGCTGTAGCCCGTCTTCACCGAGGTGTGGCCGGTGCCCAGCGCCCCGCCGTACTGCACGTCGGAGGTGGCGGGACCGGCGTACTCGCGGGACTCGACGGTGCGGCCGCGGGCGTCGGTGATGACGCGCTTGCCCGTACCGCCCGCCACGTCGACGGTGGCCGTCGAGTCACCCGTGTACTCGGTGGTCTTGGTCCACTTCTTGACGCCGAAGGTGTAGAGGGTGTTGCTGATCTCCCGGCCGGCGCCGTCGAAGACGACCGCGGACTGCTTCGGGGCCTCGCCGTACTCGGCGCGGGTGTACGTGCCGTTCGGGGTGCTGGTGGTGTCGTGGATGTCGGCGTACGTCTCGTAGGCCTTGCCACGGCTGTCGTAGCGGGTGTCGGTCAGCAGCCGGCCGCCGAGCGGGGTCGGGGACTGGGTCTGCAGGGTGCGCAGCTGCGCGTCGTAGATCGTGTACTGGGTGCTGTAGGTCGTGCCGTCGGCCTTGAGCGTGGAGGTACCCACCGCGGAGGGCTTGGCGCTGCTGATGGCGTACGTGAACTTCTTGCTGGCCGAGTAGCCGCCCGCCCTGCTCCGGTTGGGCAGCCAGACCGCCGTCATCCGGCCGAGGCCGTCGTAGGTGATCTCGGTCTTCTTGAGGTTCTTGTCGTACGTGGTGACCGGCTGACCGCGCAGCGGGTCGAGGAAGGTGACGCCCTTGTGACCCGCGGCGTCCGTGGTGATCGTCTTGGTCAGCGGGCCGGCGGCGGCCGGCGTGTAGGCGGTGCTCGACACCTTCCCGGCGGCGTCGGTGGTGCTCAGGGACCGGCCGAGGGTGTCGTAGGTGGCGACCTCGGTGGTCTGCCAGCCCGTCGCGCCGCGGTTGCCGGAGGCGTCCGCGGTCGTGGCGTAGCCGGTGGCCCGGCCCTTCCAGCTCGGGTTGCCGACGGTCGGGGTCTGGGCCTCGGTCCAGCCGGTGACGCCCGTCTTGTCGTAGACGGTGGCGGTGTCGGAGACGACGTCGCCGCGGGTGTCGGTGTTCGCCGGCAGGCTCAGGGACGAGTCGGCCACGGAGCAGGCCTTGGCGACCGTGCGGGTGCGGGAGACCAGGTTGACGATGCCCTTGGCCGCGTTGCGCGCGTACCAGGTGCGGGTGCAGGTCTCGTCACCGCTCTTGGCGGTGTCGCCGAACTCGGTCTTGGTGCTCGCCATGCCGTACGCGTCGAAGGTCGTCGCGGTGGCGGTGGAGCGCCAGGTCTTCGGGACGGTCAGATAGGTGTACGAGGTGGTCTTGGCCGTGCGGACGAAGCGGGCGACACGGTCAGCGGCGTCCGGCACGTCCATCCGGGCGGTCTCCTGGGACCACGGATCGTTGACGGTGGCGCTGATCGGCGTGGCACCGTCGTAGGTGACGGCCTCCCGCAGCTGGCCGCCGTACTGCTCGCTGTCGGTGATCGACGCGACGCCGAGGGCGGGCGCGGCGAACGGCTCGACGGAGACGGACCGGGTGGTGCCGTCCTTCTTCTTGTCGCCGTGCATGCCCTGCATGAAGAGGGAGACCGTCTTGGTGCGGGTGGTGTCGCGGGCTCCGCTGTAGACCGTCACCTCCCGGTAGCCGCGCCAGTCGGACCAGGTCCGCTCGGCCTTCGGCGTCATCGGCTCGTCGCTGTAGCGCCAGGCCGCGCCGCTGTAGGCGTACTCGTGCTCGACGACGTCGTTCTGTCCGGCCGGGTCGGAGATGGTCACGGCGAGGACCCGGTACTTGTGGAACCAGTCGACGGTCGCCTCCTCGGCGCCGTTGACGTTCCAGAACTGCGGGTAGCAGCTACGGGTGTTGGTGTCCTCGGCCGTGCCGAGGACCTCGCTGCGACGGCACTCGGGAGCCGACAGGGTGATGGTGGTGATGCCGCCGGTCTCCGAGGTGATGGTGGAGAGGCGGGGGCGGGTCAGCGGCAGGATGTCGTCCGTCGCGTCGACCCGGTTGGGGCGCATCTGGTACGTGAAGGCGATCGGGTCGAGCGCGATGTCGGTCCCGGTCTTGCCGGTGCGCTTGAGCGACTTGAGCGTGAGCACCTGGTCGCTGGAGTCGCCGATGTCACCGCCGTCGAGGTACTCCTCGGTGAAGGCCCAGGAGTCGACGGCCTGGTGGGTGCCGGCGGCGGCGTCCCACACGTAGGTGTTGACCGAGGTCAGGCGCTTGCGGCTGAAGAAGGACGGCGCCGAGGCGTTGCAGTCGGTGTCGTCCTGCGAGCAGATCGCGTTGAACGGGACGTCCGGCCAGTTCTTGGCGGTGTCCTTGGTCAGGGAGGAGCAGTCCGCGGCGGTGCAGCGCTCCGCGTGGCCGAAGGTGACCTTCGCGTCGGCGTCGTCGGTGAACAGGGCGCCTTCGCGCAGGCCGTACTTGACCTCCGTCAGGTAGCCGCCGCGGGTGTAGGCGGCGCTCGCCTTGGTCGCCTTGTTCTTCTTGTAGTAGTTGGTTTCCTTGGTGTACCAGTACGTGGCCGCGTTGCCGTCGGTGTCGACGACGTAGTCGAGGTTCCAGCGCCAGGCCTGGTTCAGGGAGCGGTCGGCGAAAGCCGTGCCGGCCGAGTAGCCGGGCTCGCCGTCGTCGTCGCCGAAGACCGGGACGGCCCAGGTGGAGTTGGTGCGCTGGGTGGTGGCACCGTCCAGCTTGTCGCGGCCGAAGACGTACGTGGTGCCGTCGCCGGTGACGACGGTCCAGTACTCGCCGTTGTCGTCGTCGTTCTCGGCACCCGTGGAGTGGGTCACCTTGGAGGCGTCGTCGCCGGAGAGCCGCCACTGGCCGGAGGTGTTGTCCTTGATCAGCCGGTGGGACTTGCCGTTGAGCATCAGGCTGGCGTTGTCGTACTTCCAGCAGTTGTCGTAGACGTCGGCGTGGCCGTCGTCGTCGCAGCGCCCGTAGGAACGCTCGATGTACGACTCGGTGATGGAGAAGCCCTCACCGACGGAGCTGCCCTGGTTGTTGGTGGTCGCGGTGCGGCCGTCGACGCTGCCGGAGTCGTACGAGAGGGTCAGCTCGGGCGCCGGGCCGGCCGCGGCCGAGGGCGTCGTGAAGTCGTACGTCCAGGTGAAGGAGCCCGAGCTCGCGCCGGCCTCCCACGAGGACGACTCCTTCAGCTCGGTCGCCGAGTAGTTGCCGGTACCCGCGGGGGACTCGGATCCGCCGCCGGCGGTCACGGCGAACACCGCGGCGTCCGCGGAGGTGAGCTGGGTGGACAGGCCGGTGTCGGCGGCGCCGAGCGCGACACGGGCGGACACGGTCTGCCCCGCGACGTCGTTGCGGCTCGCGAGCGGCGTCTGACGACGGCACTCGGCCTTCTCGGGCGTGGTCAGGACACAGGCGGGCAGCTGGACGAGCCGCAGCCGCTGGGCCCAGCCGCCGCCGAAGGATCCGGCGAAGCCGCTGTAGTCCACGGCGAGGTCCGCCCGGCCCGCGGTGTCGGCGGTGGCGGTCAGCAGCACGCCCGTGATGCCGGCCCGGTCGGCCGTCTTCTGGTCGAGGACCGCCAGGTGGGCGGCGCCCTGGGCGGGAGCGGCGCCGCCGGCCGCGACGGGGACGAGGGTGACGGGCAGGCCGCCGGGGGCCGCGGTGGCCGCCCCGGTGGTCGCCGCCGGGTCCGCGGCACGGCCGAGAGCCGCGGCGCCGCCCTTGGCGGGCGCGGCGAGACGGGCGTCGGCGGTGCCGGCCTTGGGCCAGGAGGCCTGCCGGTCACGCCGGGCACGGGCGGCCTGGTCGGCGTTCAGCGCGGCGTCCTTGCCGCGCAGTTCACGGGCCTTCTTGGCGCCGAGTCCGCTGACGGCCTTCACCTTGCTGACCCGCTGCTTCTGCACGTCGCTGCGGCCGAGGCCGCCCGGGCCGTCCTGGGCCACGGCCGAGGGCGCGAGGCCCAGCGGCAGGATCAGCCCCAGGGACAGCGACGTGAGCAGCAGCGCACCGGAGCGCCGGCGGAACCCGCCGCCCCGGCGTCTGGACGTGCTCATGACGAATGACATCAGATGGTGCCCCCCATGTTCTCTGAAGATCGGAATGACGTTCGGAGGAATCGCGCAAGGCCGCCGAACACGGCTACGGCGAACGGGCGGAGCCGTGGTGACTCCGCCCGTCCGCCGTCGAGATCAGTCGCCGACGCGGTGGTCGATCTGCTCGGAGCCGGCCATCGCGCCCGCCCAGAGCCTTACCTCGTTGATGCGGGCCGGCAGCTGGTGCTGCCAGACGCCCTTGGTGTAGCCCTTGCCGACCGCGAACTCGCCGCTGCCGGCCGTCGCCGTGTACGCCTCGTCCACACCGTTCTGGTTGTGGCCCAGGTACAGGCTGATCGTGCCGCTCACCGCGTCGTGCACACCGGTGAGCCGGACCGGGCTGTCCAGCGCGGCCGCCTCGTCCGAGACGACGGAGGTGAAGGTGCCGTCGGCGTTGAGCCGGCCGAAGTGCCACACGCCGACCGGGTTGGTCTTCTCCTCGAGCGTGTCCGGGTCGAGCACCGTCTCCTTGCCGGTCAGCTGGAACCACAGGCCCCAGGAGGACCCGTCGGCCGTGCGCTGGCCGAGGACCTGGCCGACGTAGCCCACCGGCTTGGTCAGCACCTTGGCCTTGTCCAGCTCGGCCAGTGTCGTCACGGTGAAGGAGCTGGTGTCGTCCAGGAGCGGCGCGCTCGCCGTGGCGGCGTCGTCGACGCCGTCGAGCACCAGGTCCTGGCCGTCGAGCACGGCGCCGCCCGAGAGCGTCAGAGCCTTGCCGTAGCCGGAGGTGGTGTCCGGGATCGTGGTCCCGGTGCCCCGGGCGGCGGACCAGTCGGCGACCAGCTCGGCGGCGGCGAAGCCCTCGGAGATGAGCAGTCGCGCCTCGTCGGCCACCTCGGAGTCGAGCAGCGGGCGCTGCCAGACGGCGACCTCGTCGACGGAGCCGGCGACGTAGTCCGTGTAGACGTCCGACCAGTGGACACGGCCGATCTGCATCGGGCCGCTCGTCTGGAAGGCCGTCGTGTACGGCGTGCGGCCCTGGAGCCGGCCGTTGACGTAGAAGGACAGCTCCTTCTTCGTCGCGTCGTACACGCCCGTGACGTGGGTCCACGCGCCGAGGGCGACCGGCTGGGCGGCCGTCACACGGGAGTAGGACCAGCTGCCGTTGGCCGGGGCGTCGGAGTCGACGGCCCGGAAGGTCAGCTTGCCGCCGGCCGCCTCGTAGCCCAGGTAGAACGAGCTGCGGTGCACACCGTCCTGGCTGACGAACGTCCGGTTCTTCGATCCGTCCACGACCCGGACCCACGCGGAGACCGTGTACGAGGAGCGGGTCTCCAGGACCGGCCCCGCGGTGGCGGCGTACGCGGAGGTGCCGTTGAGGGCCAGGCCCTTGTCGGTGACCGGCGTGGCCAGTTCGACGCCGTTCGCGTCGTGGGTCAGCAGGCCGCGACGGCCGCGGTCGTCACGGACCGCCGAACCCGCGAGGGTGGCGTCGTAACGGGTGGCGTTGCCCGCGGAGTCCAGCGCCGCGCCGCTCGCCTCGTCGAAGCGCCAGCGGGCGAGCGGGCCCTGGCCCGCTGCGACGAGGAAGTCGACGGCGTTCTCGGCGCCCCAGCGACCGACGTTGTCCTTGGCCTGGACGTAGAGCCGGTGGGTTCCCGAGCGGCTCGGGGTGATGCTCGGCGTCACGGTCGACCCGGAGCCGGCCGACTTCCAGGTGTCGGTGAGGCTCAGCCGGTACTGGTAGGCGACGTTGTTGGTGTCACCGGTGGCCGGCGCGAAGGTGAACTTGCCGGCCGTGCCCGGGCCGCCCGCGGCGATACAGGCGTTGGGCGTGCACTCGGAGTACGGACCGCCGAAGGTGATCTTCGGCGCCTTCGGGGCGGTCGGGTCGACCTTGAAGTAGCACGGCGTGGTGTAGCCGGTGTTGAGGCGGTTGGAGCCGTCCTCGTAGTACGAGAGGGTCAGCGCCTTGAGCCGGTACGACACGCCTTCCGAGAGGGTCGGCAGGCTGCGGGTCTGCTTGACGTTGTCACCGACGTATCCGGAGGTGGGGCTGTCCACGTCCGTGTGGGCGGTGACCCAGGCCGCGCCGTCCCACTTCTCCGTGCGCCAGCGCATGCGCAGGCTGGCCCCGGACTCGCCGCCGGCGGCGGTCTGCGGACGGCCCGTGACCGAGGGGGTCGGGTCGCTGACGACCGTGGGCGCGGAGGAGCTGGTGGAGCAGACGTAGCTGGTTCCGGCGACCAGGCCGACCTCGGTCGGCAGCGCCGGCAGGGCGACGTACTTCACCGCGAGGACGGCGTCGTTGCGGAACCGCTTCCACGCCGAGGTGTCGGTCTCGTCGTTGGCGCGCAGCTCCAGCGTGAGCCGGGAGAACTTGCCGGCCGCGAAGTCGCGCACGGTCGGCGTGAGGTTCTCGTTGGTCTCCTCGGGGTTGTCGTTGAACTCGATCGCGGCGGCCGGCTGCGAGGGGCTGCAGGCCGTGCCACGGCCGGCCGAGACGTAGCGGTCACCCATCCAGTCCAGCTCCGTCGGCCGGCCGGACCAGGTGGTGGCGGAGGAGATGTTGTTCGTGCGGACCAGGTCGACCCAGCGGGCGTCGCAGGTGAACGACCAGGTCTCGGTGGCTCGGAACGTGGCGTCGAGCACCTTCTTGCCCTTGAGGCTGGCAGGGGAGAACTCGAAGTACAGCCGCTGGACGTAGCCGGAGCCGCAGTAGTAGCCGGACCAGGTGCCGCACTTGCCGACGCCCTGGCCCTCGTTGTCGCTCCCGTTTCCGAAGCCGTACGACTCGTAGCCGTCGCTGCGCAGCAGGGTGCGCTCGTCCTCGCCCCAGGTGACGGTGGGGTCGATGTACAGCGGGAAGTTCGCCGCCTTGCTGCCGGTGAGCATCTTCGCGTCGGGCACCACGGCGAGCGAGCCACGGGAGAGCTTGACGTCCATCGTGGTGACCGTGTCACCGGCGGCCGGCGCGGCGCCGACGGCGGGGCCGGCACCGGTCTCGACCGGGTCGGACGGCGCGGTGGCCCCGGCGGCCGGGGTGCCCGGGGCGGCGTCGGCCGCCGCGGCGGTCTTCGCACCGGTCCCGGTCGCGGCCTTGGCGCCCGCGGCGGCCCGGCTCCTGGCCGCGCCGGCGGAGTCCCACATCTGGGCCCGCGGCGCGCGGAAGACCTGCTCGCCGTCCGCGTCCACGGCGGTGAGGTTGCCAGTCGCGCCCTTCACGATCGTCAGGCCGTTCGCCTTCATCGTGTAGTCGATCCGGCGGAGTTCCGCGCGGGCCGCGGCCTGCGGGGTCTTGACGATCAGTACGTGCTTGAAGCCCTCGACCGAGGCGGTCACCTTCAGGTCGACGTCGGCGTAGACGTTGCGGTACAGCGCGCTGGCGCCGTCCAGTTCGGGCTTGGGCAGCTTGCCCGGCCAGCCCAGTTCGATGGAACGGCCGGCGTCCTCGATCCGGACGAGCGGGCTGCCGGTGCCTCCGCCGGAGAAGTCCATCTCGACGGCGGCCGCCTTCGGCGCGACCGAGCCGTCGGGCCGTCGCTCAAGGGTCGCGTCGGGTGCCTGCCAGCCGCCTCCCGGCTTGGCCACCCGGACGGGCACGGTGGACTCCTCCAGCGTGAAGGAGAAGCCGTCGGGGTTCGCGTAGACGGTGGACCGCTCGGTCCTGTCGCCGACGACCTCGACGCGTTCGCCGGACTTCTTCGCGGCGGCGAGAGCCCGGGAGCCCTCGGTCGTCGCGGTGGTCGCGGTGGCCCCGTCGGCGGCCGTGGCGAGGGGCGCGAGCCCCACCGCCGGCAGCGTCGAGAGGGCCATCGCGGTGGCGACGGCCGGGACGAGCCCGAAGACCCGTCTCCCTCCCCTGCCGTCGCCCCTGTTCCCCCACCTTGTTCTCAAAACGGTCACCCCAGTCACGAATGGATCATGTGTACGGGTGATGAAAACTATTTCGCACTACCGATCGGTAGAAGTCGCGTGATGAAATCGTGACCTTGAAGCGAGGAACTGAAGGGTGAGGGCGCAAGGAGGAAACCGGTCAAGCAGTCGGAAATCCGGCCGAAAGGTTGTCGCGGGGACCGCCGCACCCCCGTTTCCGGGGGGCGGGACGACGGCGGTCCCCGCGAGGGACACGGGCCCGGGTCAGGGCCGGTCCGCGTCCTGCGGCGTCGTCTGGAAGGTCCGGGAGCCGCTCCGGAGGTCCGTGACGCCGACAGGAACTACTGTGCAGGGCCCTTGTTAAGGGGGTGCTGCGGGTACGTGTCGCGCTCGTACCGTTTGCGCGAACGGACCCGCGGCACCCCCTTCCAGGGCCTCAGTGCTGGTGGCCGCCGCTCGCGGCGAGGAAGGCCAGCAGGTCCTGGCGGCTGACCACACCGGTCGGCTTTCCCTCGACGAGCACGATCGCCGCGTCCGCGTCGCCGAGCACCGACATCAGGTCGGCGACCGGCTCGCCCGAGCCGACCTGCGGCAGCGGGGCGGACATGTGGTCCTCCAGCCGGTCCTCCAGGGCGGCCTTCCGGGTGAACAGCGCGCTCAGCAGCTCGCGCTCGACGACCGAGCCGACGACCTCGGCGGCCATCACGTCGGGGTGGCCGGCGCCCGGCTTCACGATCGGCATCTGGGAGACGCCGTACTCGCGCAGCACCTCGATCGCCTGGCCGACGGTCTCGTCCGGGTGCATGTGCACGAGCGAGGGCACGTCGCCCGACTTGTGGGTCAGCACGTCGGCGACGGTGGCGGAGGAGGTGTCCTCCAGGAAGCCGTAGTCGGCCATCCACTCGTCGTTGAAGATCTTCGACAGGTAGCCGCGGCCGGAGTCCGGAAGCAGCACCACGACGACGTCGTCCGGGCCGAGGTCCTTGGCGACCTCCAGGGCCGCGACGACCGCCATGCCGCAGGAGCCGCCGACGAGGAGGCCCTCCTCCTTGGCGAGGCGGCGGGTCATCTGGAAGGAGTCCTTGTCGGACACCGCGACGATCCGGTCGGCGACGTTCTGGTCGTAGGCGGTCGGCCAGAAGTCCTCGCCGACTCCCTCGACCAGGTACGGGCGGCCGGAGCCGCCGGAGTAGACCGAGCCCTCCGGGTCGGCGCCGATGACCTGGACCCTGCCCTTGGAGACGTCCTTCAGGTAGTTGCCGGTGCCGGAGATGGTGCCGCCGGTGCCGACGCCCGCGACGAAGTGGGTGATCTTCCCCTCCGTCTGCTCCCACAGCTCGGGACCGGTGGTCTCGTAGTGCGAGCGCGGGTTGTTCGGGTTCGAGTACTGGTCGGGCTTCCAGGCGCCGGGGGTCTCCCGCACCAGCCGGTCCGACACGTTGTAGTACGAGTCCGGGTGCTCGGGGTCGACGGCCGTCGGGCAGACGACGACCTCGGCGCCGTACGCGCGCAGCACGTTGATCTTGTCCGTGGACACCTTGTCCGGGCAGACGAAGATGCACTTGTAGCCCTTCTGCTGGGCCACGATCGCCAGGCCGACGCCGGTGTTGCCGGACGTGGGCTCGACGATGGTGCCGCCGGGCTTGAGAGCGCCGCTCTCCTCGGCCGCCTCGATCATGCGCAGGGCGATGCGGTCCTTGACCGAGCCGCCGGGGTTGAAGTACTCGACCTTGGCCAGGACGGTCGCCTGGATGCCGGCCGTGACGCTGTTGAGCTTCACCAGCGGGGTGTTGCCGACGAGGCTGATCATCGAGTCGTGGAATTGCACCGTAGTCTCCGGGGTCTCCGTAATGGTGCAGCCAGCGTATTCCGTGGAATGCGTAGCCGGAGCCGCTTACGGGGCAGGAGTAACCGAGACGGCTCGGATGCGGCCTGAAGGAGGTGGCGGCCCGGATGTCCAGGGCGAGGGTGGCGCGGCGGATCGCGGCAGGCGCGGCGTACGGCGGCGGGAGCATCGGACTGCTCGGTGTGGCGGCCGTGGGCGTGCTCCTCGCCGAGGTCGCGCTGGCCAAGAAGTCGGTCGGGGGCGGGGTGGCGCCGCTGCCGCCCGGGTCGGACGGCCGGTACGGGCGGGAGTTCGGCTCCGAGGAGCCGCTGCGGCTGGCCCTTCTGGGTGATTCCACGGCGGCCGGGCAGGGGGTCCGGCGGGTCGGGCAGACCCCGGGGGCGCTGATCGCCTCGGGGCTCTCGGCGGTGGCCGAGCGCCCGGTGGACCTGCGGAACGTGGCGCTGTCCGGGGCGCGCTCGGACGACCTGGAGCGGCAGGTGTCGCTGCTGCTCGCCTCCCCGTCGGGTCCGCCGGACGTGTGCGTGATCATGATCGGCGCGAACGACGTCACCCACCGGATGCCGGCCACCCAGTCGGTGCGCTGTCTGTCGGCGGCGGTACGGCGGCTGCGTACGGCGGGCGCGGAGGTGGTGGTGGGCACCTGCCCGGATCTCGGCACGATCGAGCCGGTCTACCAGCCGCTGCGCTGGCTGGCCCGGCGGGCCTCGCGGCAGCTCGCGGCGGCGCAGACGATCGTGGTGGTCGAGCAGGGCGGGCGGACGGTGTCGCTCGGCGACCTGCTCGGCCCGGAGTTCGCGGAGAACCCGCGCGAGATGTTCGGCGTGGACAACTTCCACCCCTCCGCGGAGGGGTACGCGACGGCGGCGATGGCGGTGCTTCCGACGGTCTGCGCGGCGCTCGGGGTGTGGCCGGAAGCCGACCGGCTGGACGTGGCGCGCCACGAGAACATGCTGCCGGTGGCGAAGGCGGCGGCGGAGGCGGTACGGGAGGCCGGCACCGAGGTCACCGGCGCCCGGGCGCCCTGGGCGCTGCTCAAGCACCGCAGGCGGCGCCGGCTGCCGCTGCCGGGCGGCACACCCGAACCGGAGGAGCCCGGGCAGGACAATGGGCACAGGGACGCCTCCACACCACTCCCGCAGGACTGAGTCCGGCCCTGAGCGAGCGCTTAGAAAAGAGGTCCGCATCACACGCCGTGGCCGGTGACCCGCGCGGTACGTGCAGGTAACTTCCCTTTCTGTCCGCCCACTCCGCATCCTCCTGGAGCCGTGATGCCCGAAGCCGTCATCGTCTCGACCGCCCGCTCGCCGATCGGCCGGGCCTTCAAGGGCTCCCTGAAGGACCTGCGGCCCGACGACCTGACCGCCACGATCATCCAGGCCGCGCTGGCCAAGGTCCCCGAGCTCGACCCGCGCGACATCGACGACCTGATGCTCGGCTGCGGTCTGCCCGGCGGCGAGCAGGGCAACAACCTGGGCCGCATCGTGGCCGTGCAGATGGGCATGGACCACCTGCCGGGCTGCACGATCACCCGCTACTGCTCCTCCTCGCTGCAGACCTCCCGCATGGCCATGCACGCGATCAAGGCGGGCGAGGGCGACGTCTTCATCTCGGCCGGTGTCGAGATGGTGTCCCGCTTCGTGAAGGGCAACTCCGACTCGCTGCCCGACACGCACAACCCGCTCTTCGCCGACGCCGAGGCCCGCACGGCCGCCGTCGCCGCCTCCGAGGGCTCCACCTGGCACGACCCGCGCGAGGACGGCCTGGTCCCCGACGCGTACATCGCCATGGGCCAGACCGCCGAGAACCTGGCGCGCTGGAAGGGTGTCACCCGCCAGGACATGGACGAGTTCGGCGTCCGCTCGCAGAACCTGGCCGAGCAGGCCATCAAGAACGGCTTCTGGGAGCGCGAGATCACCCCGGTGACGCTCCCGGACGGCACGGTCGTCTCGAAGGACGACGGCCCGCGCGCCGGCGTCACCCTGGAGGGCGTCTCCGGCCTCAAGCCGGTCTTCCGCCCCGACGGCCTGGTCACCGCCGCCAACTGCTGCCCGCTGAACGACGGCGCCGCCGCGCTCGTGATCATGTCCGACACCAAGGCGCGCGAGCTCGGCCTGACCCCGCTTGCCCGGATCGTCTCCACCGGCGTCTCCGGCCTGTCCCCCGAGATCATGGGCCTGGGCCCGGTCGAGGCGTCGAACCAGGCCCTCAAGCGCGCCGGTCTCACCGCGAGCGACATCGACCTGGTCGAGATCAACGAGGCCTTCGCCGCGCAGGTCATCCCGTCCTACCGCGACCTGGGCTTCGACCTGGACAAGGTCAACGTCAACGGTGGCGCCATCGCCGTCGGCCACCCCTTCGGCATGACCGGCGCCCGCATCACCGGCACCCTGATCAACAGCCTCCAGTTCCACGACAAGCAGTTCGGTCTGGAGACCATGTGCGTGGGCGGCGGCCAGGGCATGGCCATGGTCATCGAGCGGCTGAGCTGAGCCGTAGCGGAGGGTAGGGGTCGTCCGAGGAACGAGGGCGGCACCTGCCCGCAGCGGTGGCGAAGCTCAGCGCGACCACAAGAGGCGAGCGGCTGAGCTGAGCCGTAGCGGAGGGTAGGGGTCGTCCGAGGAACGAGGACGGCACCTGCCCGCAGCGGTGGCGAAGCTCAGCGCGACCACAAGAGGCGAGCGGCTGAGCTGAGGCTCGACGAGCGGCTGAGCCAGTGCCTCCCGGGCGCGCGGACTAACCGCCCCGCGTCCAAGCCGTGACCGAATCTCCCCCAGGATGTGACATACATCCCGGGGGAGAGTTGTTTTCCCAGGTCACAGGGGTTTCGGGACTAAACACCCGGCCCAAATACCTGTCCATTTCGTGACGTAATGCACTGACAGACCGCGCGACCTCGGGACACTCTGATGTAGGAAGTCGGGGGATCGACTCGGAATCGGGAGTACGTCAGTGAGCGCTCTGTCTCTTGCCCTGCTGGTGACCACCGCCGCTGCCACGGCCGTGGGCGCCGCGGCCCTGCACTCCGCCCACGCTCTCCGTAAGCAGATCATCGCATTGCGTGGCGAGATCGCAACCGCACAGGGCGCGTCCGTCCCCCAGGCCCGGCAGACGCCCGCCGCCGAGATACGGGCCGCGGTCGCCGAGGCCCTGGCCGAGGAGCGCGAGCGCGAGCTCGCCGAGGCGCGCGCCTTCTGGGCCGCGCAGGAGGCCCGGGACGCCGCCGACGCCCCGTCGCTACTCGGCGGTCTGGCCGGCCCGGCCGAGGACGGCCCCTACTTCGTCCCGCGCCAGTCCGACTTCGCGGGCCTGGAGTCGATGGCCCTGGAGGCCATGGAGGCGGAGGCCGCCGCGCTCGACGGCCCGGGCCGCGAGGCGCTGCAGGACCCGATGGGGCTCTTCGACACGTTCGACACCTTCGAGACCTTCGAGGAGTTCCCGGAGCTCGCCGGTGAGCTCACCGGCGAGCCGGCGGGCGCCGGGGCCGGCGAGTACCCCGAGGACTCCCCCGAGCTGGCCGCGGCCCGCCGCCGGCACCCCTCGCACCCGGACTTCGTGCCGGTCCGCACGCCCGTGGTCACCGACCACGAGCGCACGGTGGCGCGTCTGGAGGAGCTGGCCGACACCCGTACGGCGCTGACCGACGTGCGCCCCGGCCCGCTGGGCACCCTGGACGTGTACGTCTTCGCCGACGGCACCACGCTGTGCATGACCCCCGGCCACCGCGAGACCGCCGAGCGCCTCGCCGAGGCCCTGCGGGCCGGGCAGACCCCCGTCCTGCTCGGCGGCTCGGGCATCTCCGGCGCCTACGCCCTGACGTTCTCCTGCGGCGAGGCGCCCGAGGACAACGTGTACATCCTCGCGGACCGCGTGATCGCCAGCATGTGATTCCCCGAGGGGCGCCGTGCGGGCGCCCCGGAGGCGGCCCGGCACGGGGCTCTACAGCCCGGCGCGGGCCTCCGCCTCCCGTACGAGTTCCACGGCCTCGTCCAGGTCCCCTCCCGGGGCTCCTGCCGGGGCCGTACGCATGCTTTCGGCCAGATCCGCGGCGGCGACCGCGAGTTGGTCGGCGACCGCGAACACTCCCGCGTCGGGCATGATCCGGGGCTCCCGCCCAGGGTGCTCCAGGCGCTGCGCCCGGGCCGCCAACTCCCTGGCCAGAGCGAGCCCCTCGGCGGCGGCGCCGCGCTGGAGGCGGCTCTGCGGGGCGGCCCGCAGCCGGTCGGCGAAGCGCTCGGCGGCGGCGGTCAGTTCGGTCGTATCGCGCACCCCGCGACCCTACGCGCCGTCCGGGGACCATTGCCAACGGGCGAACGCTCGGGCACGGTGGCGTGAAGGAGCACAGGCACAACGCGTCCGGAGGCGCCGATGTCCCGCACATTCTCCGAAGAGACCCACCGCAATCTGCTGGCCCGCATCCCCCGTTGCACCGGTCGTGAGGTGTCCGACTGGCTGAAGGCCGTCGAGGAGGGCCCGTCCCTCGTCCGCTTCGAGGAGAAGGTCAGCTGGCTGCGCGGCGAGCACGGGCTCGCCTACGGGCACGCCAAGGCGATCATCCACGAGTACGACCTGCGGAGGGCAGCCCGCCGCATGCTGTAGACCGCGGCGGCACAGCCGCGGCGGCTCACTTCCCGACGTGACGGCCGAGGAAGTCGCGGACCAGCTCCGCGATCTCCTCGCCGTGCGTCTCCAGGGCGAAGTGCCCGGCGTCGAGGAGGTGGATCTCGGCGTCCGGCAGGTCGCGGGCGAAGGCCTCGGCGCCGGCCGGGCCGAAGATCTCGTCGCCGCGGCCCCAGGCGGCGAGCAGCGGCGGCCGGTGGGTGCGGAAGTACTCCTGGAAGGCCGGGTAGCCGTCCAGGTTGAACTGGTAGTCCCAGAACAGCTGGAGCTGGATCTCCTGGTTGCCCGGCCGGTCCAGGCCCGCCTGGTCGAGGGTCCAGGCCTCCGGGCCGATCCGGTCGAGCCGGTCGGCCGGCACGCCGTGGGTGTACTGCCACCGGGTGGCCTCGGGCGTGAGCAGCGCGCGTACGCCGTCCTCGTTGGCCTCGCGGTCCTTGGCGTGGGCGAAGAGCACGTCCCAGAAGGGCGTGAAGCCCTCCAGGTAGGCGTTGCCGCTCTGGGTGACGATCGCGGTGATCCGCTCCGGGTGGCGGGCGGCGATGCGCAGGCCGATGGGCGCGCCGTAGTCCTGGACGTAGAGCGCGAAGCGGTCGACGCCGAGCCGGTCGAGCAGCTTCAGGGTGATCTCGGTGAGCTTCTCGAAGCTGTAGTCGAAGGCGTCCACGGCCGGCGCGGCGGAGGCGCCGAAGCCGATGTGGTCGGGTGCGATCAGGTGGTACGAGTCGGCGAGCGCGGCCATCAGGCCCCGGTACATGTGCGAGCTGCTCGGGAAGCCGTGCAGCAGCACCAGGGTGGGGCGTGCGGGGTCGCCGGCCTCCCGGTAGAAGACCTCCAGACCGTCGACGGTCTCGGTGCGGGCGCGCAGGGCGAATGCGGACATGACTGTCTCCCGTGGGTCGCTGCATGGCGGAGAGAACGATCGTTCTCCCTCTGCCCTGTAGAGTAGGAGAACGATGGTTCTCCCGCAAGGGCGCTTTCCGAGGAGTGATCGGTGATGGACGCGGAGACCGCGGAGCTGAAGCTCCTGGAGACGGCCGAGACGCTGTTCGACGAGAAGGGTGTCCAGGCCGTCGGCATGGACGCCATCCGCAGCGCCTCCGGGGTCTCCCTCAAGCGCCTCTACCAGCTCTTCCCGTCCAAGGACCATCTGGTCTGGGCGGTCCTCGAACGCCGCGACACGGCGGTGCGCGAGGCCATCGCCGCCCATGGCGCCACCCACGCCACCACCCCGTACCAGCGGGCCCTGGCGGTCTTCGACTACCTGGGCGCCTGGTTCGCCGAGCCCGATTTCCGGGGCTGCGCCTTCATCAACACCTTCGGCGAGATGGGCGGCATCTCCCCCGACATCGCCGGCCTCGCCCGCGGCCACAAGCAGGCCCTGCGGGACTACTTCGCCGAGCAGACCGGCGCCATGAACGCCCCGCCCGCCCTCGCCGACCAGCTCGCCCTGCTCGCCAACGGCGCGATGGTCGTGGCCGGCATCAACGGCACCTCCGAACCGGCCGCCCAGGCCAAGGACGCGGCCCGGGTGCTGCTCGACGCACACGTCTCGTAGAGACGCGGAAGGGCCCGCCCGGCGGATGCCGGACGGGCCCTTCCCAGGTCATGCGATGCGTCAGTCGTCGCCCTGAAGGATCGACAGCAGACGCAGGAACTCCATGTAGATCCACACCAGCGTCATGGTGAGACCGAAGGCCGCCAGCCAGGACTCCTCGCGCGGAGCGCCGTAGGTGATGCCGTCCTCGACCTGCTTGAAGTCCAGGGCCAGGAAGCAGGCGCCCAGGATGATGCCGATGACACCGAACATGATGCCGAGGCCGCCGCTGCGGAAGCCCAGGCCGTCACCGCCGCCGATCACGGCGAACAGCAGGTTGACCGCCATCAGCAGCATGAAGCCGATCGCGGCCGCGATCACGAAGCCGTAGAAACGGCGGGTGACGCGGATCCAGCCCATCTTGTAGGCGATCAGCACACCGGCGAAGACCGCCATGGTGCCGAGCACCGCCTGGGCGACCACGCCGTCCGCGATGTACGTCGACACCGCAGCGGAGATCACACCGAGGAAGACGCCCTCGAAGGCCGCGTAGGCCAGGATCAGCGCCGGGACGGGCTTGCGCTTGAAGGACTGGACGAGCGACAGGACCAGGGCCACCAGACCGGCGCCGACGCCGATGGCGTACGACTTGCCCAGGTTGGCCGGGTCGACCGGCAGCAGCAGCCAGGACAGCACGGCGGTCACGACGACGGTGCCGAGGGTGATCGCCGTACGGCTCACCACGTCGTCGATCGTCATCACATTGCCGCGGACCTGCTGCGGCGCGCCGAACTGCGCGTCCTGGGGCGCGTACGGATTGGTCGCGTACGGGTTGGCGGCACCCTCGGCGTAGGGGTTGCCGGTGGCGTACGGGTTGGTTCCGACGCCCCCGGCCTGCGGCTGCTGCGCGCCCGCGTAGGCGTTGTCGCGGCTGAACCCCCGTCGCGAGAAGACCGGGTTACTGCTCCTCATCTCACTCCTCCGTGGCCGCACTGCGCGGCCTTGCGTCAAGAGTAATAGGAAGGCAAAAGGAACTCCCTCGTGCTCGGGGAGGATCTTTATACGATCGTGTCGAGCGGGAGTCGGCCGAGGCGGCGCCGGGGGCACCACGGACGCCGAGAAGTGCCCGGAACCGGATTCGAACCGGTACGGCCAACGAAGGCCAGCGAGGTTTAAGCTCGCCGTGTCTGCATTCCACCATCCGGGCGTGCGCGAAGCTCCGCGTTGGCACAGGAGCCTATCGGGGCGCGTCGCCCGTTCAGTCGAACGATGGCCCGATGTTGTCTTATTTTATTGACACCTGAGGGTGCGTCAGTGCAGGTGGGGGGCCTTGTGACGAAGTGTGACCAGGGTCGCGCCAGCAAAGACAAGGGGGGTGGAATGACGAAAACTCGCCGCAGAACGCAGCCGGACTCCGTCACCTTCCGCGGCGGCCTCCGGACCGGCTTCCGCCCCGGTCCGCCCTCTCGGGGTCGCCGTCATCCTGAGGTATGACGGGGCGCCCTGGTGGTCCGACTCCAGAGGGCCCCTCGAACGGGCACGTGGACGGACGTCCCGGCCGACGGCGGACGACACGATGGAGTGGTTCCCGAATCGTCGCAGTGACAGGAGTCGCCGTCGTGACCACCACCCCCACCGTGCACCGCTCGACCGCGGTGGCCGCCCACGCCACCGACCTCAGCAAGGTCTACGGACAGGGCGAGACCCAGGTGGTCGCCCTCGACCGCGTCAGCGTCGGCTTCGGACAGGGCGAGTTCACCGCCATCATGGGCCCCTCCGGCTCCGGCAAGTCGACCCTGATGCACTGCGTCGCCGGCCTCGACTCCTTCTCCTCCGGCTCGGTCCGGATCGGTGACACCGAGCTCGGCACCCTGAAGGACAAGCAGCTCACCCGGCTCCGCCGGGACAAGATCGGCTTCATCTTCCAGGCGTTCAACCTGCTGCCGACGCTCACCGCGCTCGAGAACATCACGCTGCCGATGGACATCGCGGGCCGCAAGCCCGACAAGCAGTGGGTGCAGCAGGTCATCGACATGATCGGCCTGTCCGGCCGGCTCGGCCACCGCCCCAACCAGCTCTCCGGCGGCCAGCAGCAGCGCGTGGCCGTGGCCCGCGCCCTGGCCTCCAAGCCCGAGATCATCTTCGGCGACGAGCCCACCGGAAACCTCGACTCGCGCTCCGGCGCCGAGGTCCTCGGCTTCCTGCGCAACTCGGTGCGCGAACTCGGCCAGACCGTGGTGATGGTGACCCACGACCCGGTCGCCGCCTCCTACGCCGACCGCGTGATCTTCCTGGCGGACGGCCGGATCGTCGACGAGATGCTCCACCCGACGGCGGACGGCGTGCTCGACCGCATGAAGGCCTTCGACGCGAAGGGCCGCACGAGCTGAGACCCGGGGCCCCGGGCCCCGTCTCCTCCCCGTCCGCCCTCCCACCTTCCGTACCCAGGACACCTCCATGTTCCGTACCGCCCTGCGCAACGTGCTCGCGCACAAGGCCAGGCTGCTGATGACCGTGCTCGCCGTGATGCTCGGCGTGGCCTTCGTCTCCGGCACCCTGGTCTTCACCGACACCCTGTCCAACGCCTTCCGCAACCAGTCGGCCAAGAGTTACGACCGGATCGCCGTGGCCGTCAGCGCCGCGCCGAACCAGAAGGATCCGAACGCCACGCCCGGCCTGTCCGAGCAGACCCGGCAGAAGATCGCCGCGCTCGACGGCGTCGCCGACGCCACCGGCCGCGTCAAGGGCTTCGCCGGCGTGCCGGACAAGGACGGCAAGCTGATCGGCGCCGGCTGGTCCAACGAGGGCACCAACTTCGCCCCCGGCAAGGACGGCAAGGACGCCTCCTACACCTTCACCGCCGGCCAGGGCCCGGTGAAGGACGACGAGATCGCGCTCGACAAGGAGACCGCCGGCAAGGGCGGCTACCAGGTCGGCGACCAGGTCCGGGTGGCCACCAACGGCCCCGTCGAGACCTACACCCTCGCCGGTGTCTTCACCACCGAGGAGGGCGCCGTCAACGCGGGCGGCAGCCTCGTCCTGTTCGACACCGACGTCGCCCAGAAGCTGTACCTGCGGCCCGGCTTCTTCAATGACATCAACGTCAGCGCCGAGCCGGGCGCCGACGCGGACAGGATCCTCGCGGCCGTGAAGCCGGTCGTCGGCGACACCGCCGACGCCCAGACCGGCAAGGAGCTGGCCGACCAGCAGGCCAAGGACATCGAGGCCGGGCTCAAGAACCTCAACATCATGCTGCTGGTGTTCGCCGCCATCGCGCTGTTCGTCGGCATCTTCCTGATCGCCAACACCTTCACCATGCTGGTCGCCCAGCGCACCAAGGAACTCGCGCTGATGCGCGCCGTCGGCGCCTCGCGCAAGCAGATCACCAACTCCGTGCTCGCGGAGGCCGCGCTCGTCGGCCTGGTCGCCTCGGTCATCGGCTTCGGGCTCGGCGTCGGGCTCGCCGCCGGGCTGCGGTCCGGCATGAACTCCTTCGGTCTGAAGATCCCCGACGGAGAGCTGGTCATCGGCGCGAGCCCGCTGCTCTGGGCGCTCGTCGTCGGCGTCCTGGTCACCCTGGTGGCCGCGCTGCTGCCCGGCTACCGGGCCGCGCGGATCCCCCCGGTCGCCGCCATGAACAGCGTCCACGCGGTGGCCAGCACCAAGTCGCTCGTCGTGCGCAACATCATCGGCGGCATCATCTCCGGCCTCGGTGTGGTCGGCATCCTCGGCGGTGCCGCCATCGGCGGCGACGGCGGCCGGGCCCTGATCGGCGTGGGTGCGTTCCTCGCCCTCATCGGCGTGATCGTGCTGATGCCGCTGCTCGCCCGCCCGGTGATCGCACTGGCCCGCCCGGTCCTCAAGGCCTTCGGCGTGGCCGGCGCGCTGGCCGGCCTCAACGCGGTCCGCAACCCGCGCCGCACCGGTGCCACCGGCTCCGCGCTCGCCATCGGCCTCACCCTGGTCACCGGTCTCTCGGTGCTCGGCGTCACGGTCGGCGCGGCCGTCGACCGGATGACGACGGACCAGATCAAGGCCGACTACATGATCAGCATGGCGAGCGGCGAGGGCCTCAACCAGGCCGCGCTCGACGCCGTGAAGAAGACCCCGGGCGCCACCGCCGTCTCCCCGCAGCAGGCCGGCTGGGTCACCGTGAAGGACACCTTCAAGTCCGTCTCCGGCGTCACCCCCGGCGACGTCGAGAAGGTGCTCAACCTCAAGGTCGTCGACGGCTCCCTCGGCACCCTCGCCGACGGCAAGGTCGCGGTCGACGACAAGACCGCCGACAAGCAGGGCTGGAAGGTCGGCTCGAAGCTGCCGGTGGAGTTCTCCGACAAGAAGAAGGGCGCGCTGACGGTCGGCGCGGTCTACGAGGGCAGCGAGTTCGTCTCGCCGCTCATGCTGGACACCAAGGTCCTCAACGCGCACGACCCCAAGCCGTACATCCCGCAGATCTTCGTGAAGATGGACGGCGGCCCGTCGGACGCGGCCGAGAAGGCCGTGATGAAGTCGCTCGGCGACAACCCGGCCATCACGGTGATGGACCAGAAGGACATCCGCGACCAGTTCGGCGGCATCATCAACATGATGCTGAACATCATGTACGGCCTGCTCGCGATGGCCCTGATCATCGCGGTGCTCGGTGTCGTCAACACCCTCGCGATGTCGGTCTTCGAGCGGCAGCAGGAGATCGGCATGCTGCGGGCGATCGGTCTCGACCGGCGCCGGGTGAAGCGGATGGTGCGTCTGGAGGCCGTGGTCATCTCGCTGTTCGGCGCGGTCGTCGGCATCGGCCTCGGCTCGTTCCTCGGCTGGGCGATCGGCGAGACGCTGAGGGACAGCCTGCCGGACTACACGCTGGTGCTGCCGTGGGGCCGGATCGGGATCTTCCTGGCCCTCGCCGGACTGGTCGGCGTGCTCGCCTCGCTGTGGCCGGCACGCAGCGCGGCGAAGCTGAACATGCTGGCCGCGATCAAGGCCGAGTAGTCCTCGGCACGTGAGCACGTGAGCACGGCGAAGGGCCGGGTTCCCCTGAGGGGAGCTCGGCCCTTCGCCGTACGGACGCGGAGTCGGCTACTCCGTCCACTCCCGCGAGCGCAGCGGCAGCCCGCTCGCGCCCGACACCGGGGTCTTCACCGCCAGGAACTGGTTGACGCCGATCCGGTTGCGCTCGAAGGAGACCGCCGAGGCCGCCATGTACAGGCGCCAGATCCGCGCCCGGGCGGGCGAGGTCAGTCGGACCGCCTCGTCCCAGTGCGCCTCCAGGTTGGCCACCCAGCGGCGCAG
The DNA here is from genome assembly GCF_040681095.1 of Streptomyces sp. NPDC051909. Classification (NCBI taxonomy): domain Bacteria; kingdom Bacillati; phylum Actinomycetota; class Actinomycetes; order Kitasatosporales; family Streptomycetaceae; genus Streptomyces; species Streptomyces sp. NPDC051909. The sequence continues at coordinate 52,038 of NZ_JBFAYA010000029.1, forward strand.
CGTCAGCGCGTAGTGCTCGCGGAGCACGTCGACGTCCCGCACCTCGAACCCGGCCTCCTCAAGGGTCGTCAGGGTGCGGCCCATCGGGGCCAGTTCGCCGTCCGGGAACACGTACGCGTCGATGAAGGCGTCCACGTGGTACGCGTCCTCGTCGGCCTCCGGGCGGCGCGAGATCTGGTGGTTGAGCAGCCGCCCGCCGGGCTTCAGGAGCCGGAACAGGACGTCCGCGTACTCCCGGTACTGGACCGCGCCGACGTGCTCGGCCATGCCGATGGAAGAGATCGCGTCGAACGGCCCGTCGGCGACGTCCCGGTAGTCCTGGACCCGGATCTCGATCCGGTCGGTCAGGCCCGCGTCGGCGATCCGCTTGCGGGCGTAGGCGGCCTGCTCACGGGAGAGGGTGATGCCGACGACCCGCGCCCCGTACTCCTTCGCCGCGTGGATCGCCATCGAGCCCCAGCCGCAGCCGACGTCGAGCAGCCGGTCGCCCTCCTTGAGGGCCAGCTTGCGGGCGATCAGGTCCAGTTTGTCGCGCTGGGCGTCCTCAAGGGTGCCCGAATCGGTCCAGTAGGCGCACGAGTAGACCATCGAGGGGCCGAGGACCAGCTCGTAGAACTCGTTGCCCACGTCGTAGTGGTGACTGATCGCCTGCTTGTCCCGGCGCCTGCTGTGCCGGGTGCCGCTGCGCCCGCGCATCTCCTCCACGGGCGGCTTCGGCGGCGGGAACGGGCCGGCCAGCTTGAGCAGCGTCTTCGCCGCCGCCCTGATCTTCGGGTCGCGCACGGTCTCCAGGGCGCCGCGGGACTCCTCGTCGCGCTCCCAGAGGAAGCCGGCCAGCCGGTCCAGGACCGCGTAGAGGTCGCCCTCGACGTCGATCTCCCCGGCCACCCAGGCCCGGGCGAGCCCCAGCTCCCCCGGCTTCCACAGCAACCGCCGCAGCGCGCGGCGCTCGCGCACGATCAGTACGGGGCCGTCCGCAGGACCGGCCTCGCTGCCGTCCCAGGCCCGCAGGCGCACCGGGAGCTTCGCTCCCAGGACGTCCTCGGCAAGGGCGGTCAGCCGCGACGCGGCGTCGGCCATGGTGCAACACCTCCGTGATCTCGTGCCCCAGAAATGCTCGTCACCATGGGAACACCGTCGGTAGGCGATGCCATCCCGCCGCGTGCGTAAACAGCGTGAAAAACACGCGAAGGGCCGTCCGCACCACGGATGGCGGACGGCCCTTTTACGGCCTTGCGTGTGTACTACGGGTACTGCCGGTGCTGCTGGTACTGCTGCGGGGACCTACGAGGTCAGGAGGCCTTGGCCTTCTCCTGCGCCGGGGCGGCCGGCGCCGGGGCGGGCTTGGCCGCCTCGTAGAACTCCTCGCGGGGGGTCTCCATGGCGCCCAGGGAGACGACCTCGCGCTTGAGGAACATGCCGAGGGTCCAGTCGGCGAAGATGCGGATCTTGCGGTTCCAGGTCGGCATGGCCATGCCGTGGTAGCCACGGTGCATGTACCAGGCGAGCCGGCCCTTGAGCTTGATCTTCATCTTGCCCATGACGATCATCGCGACGCCCTTGTGCAGGCCGAGACCCGCGACGGCGCCCTTGTTGGAGTGCGAGTACTCCTTCTGCGGGAAGCCGCGCATGCCGGCCACCACGTTGTCGCCGAGGACCTTGGCCTGGCGCAGGGCGTGCTGGGCGTTCGGCGGGCACCAGGCGCGCTCGGGCGGGACGCCGGCCTTGATCGCGGCCAGGTCCGGGACCTGGGCGTTGTCGCCCGCGGCCCAGACGTAGTCCATGCCCTGGACCTGGAGCTTCGGGGTGGTGTCCACGTGGCCGCGGGGGCCGAGCGGCAGACCGAAGCGGGCGAGCGCCGGGTTCGGCTTCACACCGGCGGTCCACACGATGGTGCTGGAGTCGACCTCCAGGCCGTTCTTCAGCACGACGTGGCCGTCGACGCAGGAGTCCATCGACGTCGAGAGGTAGATCTCGATGCCGCGGCCCTCGAGGTGCTCCTTGCCGTACTGGCCGAGCTTCGGGCCGACCTCGGGAAGGATCTTGTCGGCGGCGTCGACGAGGATGAAGCGCATGTCCTCGCGCTTCACGTTCGTGTAGTACTTCGCCGCGTCACGGGCCATGTCCTCGACCTCGCCGATGGTCTCCGCGCCGGCGAAGCCGCCGCCCACGAAGACGAAGGTCAGCGCCTTGCGGCGGACCTCCTCATCGGTCGTCGAGTCGGCCTTGTCGAGCTGCTCGAGGACGTGGTTGCGCAGGCCGATGGCCTCCTCGATGCCCTTCATGCCGATGCCCTGCTCGGCGAGACCGGGGATCGGGAAGGTGCGGGAGACGGCACCCATCGCGATGACCAGGTAGTCGAACGGCAGCTCGTACGCCTCGCCGACGAGCGGCGCGATCGTGGCGACCTTGCGGTCCTGGTCGATGGTGGTGACCCGGCCGGTGAGCACCTCCGCACCGCGCACGACGCGTCGCAGCGGGACGACGACGTGACGCGGGGAGATGCTGCCGGCGGCGGCTTCGGGGAGGAAGGGCTGGTAGGTCATGTACGACCGCGGGTCGACGACCGTGACGGTCGCCTCGCCGAAGCGCATCTTCTTGAGGATGCGCCGAGCTGCGTACAGGCCTACGTACCCACCGCCTACTACGAGGATCCTGGGACGCTCCGTGGTGCTCATGCATCCGAGTATCCACCCCCTCGGGAGGGGTGGCTCGTGCGCCCCTTCACAAGGTTGCGGGGGACCTCTGCTACACTCCGCCGCCCACGTGACCCAGGTCATGGTCCAGCAAAGGAACCACGGCGTGGGGAAGAGCGTTGTTCACCCCTTGTGAACTGGACCGGAGAGCCTTCCTTAACGCTGAACCGCAGGGCACGTTCACACGATGGAAACAACGAGCGAAGTGGCCTCCGTGCCTGCGAAAGGGCCCCGCGCGGCCCCTCGGAGGGACCAAAGGCCCTCCAGGTGCTCCCACAGGGCCCTTTTCCTTGTGAAGAACTTCACGAACCTTTTGGCGAAGGGTCCCTCCAGGGGCCCTCGGAGGGTCTCCGGAGGCCCCTCGCAGGCCTCTCACAGGGGCTCATAGCCGGCCGCTATGCGACGGATAGCGCGATCCCATCGAGGATGTCGTGCTCGCTGACCACGACCTCGGCGGCGCCGGTGCGCTCCATGATCTCGGCGAGGACCAGCGCTCCGGCGACGATCACGTCGACCCGCCCGGGGTGGATCACCTCGATCGCGGCGCGCTCGTCGTGGGTGGAGCCGAGCAGCCGGGCGACCACCTCGTCGACCTGCGCGCGGGAGATCCGGGAGTGGTGGATGCGCTCGGAGTCGTACTCCGGCAGGCCGAGGGCCATGGCGGCGACCGTGGTGACCGAACCGGCCAGACCGACCAGGGTCTCGGCCTCGGTGATCGGCACTGTCTCGGCGGCCAGGTCCATCGCCGCGCGCACGTCGGCGCGGATCGCGGCGACCTCGTCGGCGGACGGCGGGTCGTGCCGCACATGCCGCTCGGTGAGCCGGACGCAGCCGATGTCGACCGAGCGGGCGGCCTCGACGTGCCTGTTGCCGACCACGAACTCGGTCGAGCCGCCGCCGATGTCCACCACCAGGCGCCGGTCGGTACCGTGCAGCTCGCCGGTCGCGCCGATGAAGGAGAACTCGGCTTCCTGGTCGCCGGTGATCACCTCGGGCTCGACGCCCAGGATCCCGACGACTCCCTTGACGAAGTCCTCGCGGTTCTCGGCGTCGCGGGAGGCGGAGGTGGCGACGAAGCGCAGCCGGTCCGCGCCGACACCGAACTCCCTGATGACCTCGGCGTACTCGCGGCAGGCGACGAAGGTCCGCTCAAGCGCCTCGGGCGCGAGTCGGCCGGTCTCGTCGACGCCCTGGCCGAGCCGGACGATCGTCATCCGCCGGTCCAGCTCGACGAGCTCGCCCGTGGCACCCGCGCCGGAGGCGCTATCGGGCACAGCCAGGTCGGCGACGAGGAGGCGGATGGAGTTCGTACCGCAGTCGATTGCCGCGACCCTGGTCACTTCCCCTCCCCACCCTCGTCGTCCTTCTCCGCGCACGGGTTCACACACGGCCCCTTGGCCCACCACTCGGGCAGCATCGCGAGGGCCTCGTCGCCGAAGGGGTTCACGCCGGGGCCGGCGGCCAGCGAGTGGCCGACGAGCACGTGCAGGCACTTGACCCGGTCGGGCATGCCGCCGGCCGAGGGGAAGCCCTCCAGGACCTCGATGGCGTCGCGGCGCGCGATGTAGTCCTCGTGCGCGGCCCGGTAGGCGGCGGCGAGCTCGGGGTCGGTGGCGAGCCGGGCCTGCATCTCCTTCATGACCCCGTTGGCCTCCAGGGTGCCGATGGCGGAGGCGGCGCGCGGGCAGGTCAGGTAGTACGTGGTCGGGAACGGCGTGCCGTCGGGCAGCCGCGGCGCGGTCTCGACGACGTCCGGGTTACCGCACGGGCAGCGGTGCGCGATGGCGCGCAGGCCGCGGGGCGGCCGGCCGAGCTGGGCCTCGAACGCGGCGACGTCCGCGTCGGTGGGCTCGGTGCGTTCGGTCTGCGGAGGGGGCGTTTCCATCATCGATCCTGGTTGCTCAGTGGCGGTCGGCGTTGTCGACGCCGTCCCACAGGTTGTCGTACCAGGGGCGGTCGTCCGCCGCGTCCTGGTCGGTGCGGGGCCGGTGCTCCGCGTCGGGGTCGTTCACGGTGAACCCGGTCTCGCCGGGCATCACGTAGTGCAGGTGCTCGCGGGCGAGCCGGCGCACATAGGCCGGGTCCTGGAGGCGGGCCTTCTCGTCCCGCAGCTCCTCGACCCGCTTCGCCGCCTCGGCGGCCTTGCGCTCCTGGTCGGCGATCTCGCCCTGCTGGGAGACGTACTGCCGCATCGGGTAGGCGAGCGCCACCACGAGCGAGCAGACCACGAGGGCCAGGAAGGCCGCGCGGCCGGTGAGCCGGGAGCGGCGGGCCTGGCGGCGGGTCTGGGAGCGGTAGACACGGGCGGCGGTCTGCTCGCCGAGCAGCCTGATCCGGGTCGCGGTCGAGAACCGGTCCCGGTTCTTCACGGCCATGTCCTGCGCCTCCCCGTCCGTCGTGCGCCCTGGTCAAACGTGCGTCCCCGCACACGGTACGGGACCGGGTGCGGGGACGTACGGAAGCTGCCTTACGGAGAGGCTCAGCCCTTGAAGCGCGGGAAGGCGCTGCGGCCGGCGTAGACCGCGGCGTCGTCGAGGATCTCCTCGATGCGCAGCAGCTGGTTGTACTTGGCGACGCGCTCGGAGCGGGCCGGGGCGCCGGTCTTGATCTGGCCGCAGTTGGTGGCGACGGCGAGGTCGGCGATGGTGACGTCCTCGGTCTCGCCGGAGCGGTGGGACATCATGCACTTGAAGCCGTTGCGCTGGGCCAGCTCGACGGCGTCCAGGGTCTCGGTCAGGGAGCCGATCTGGTTGACCTTGACCAGGAGGGCGTTCGCGGAGCCCTCCTCGATGCCGCGGGCGAGGCGCTCCGGGTTGGTGACGAAGAGGTCGTCGCCGACGAGCTGCACCTTGCCGCCGAGCTTGTCGGTGATGACCTTCCAGCCGGCCCAGTCGTCCTCGAACAGCGGGTCCTCGATGGAGACGAGCGGGTACGAGGCGACGAGCTCCTCGTAGTACTCGGTCATCTCGGCGGCCGAGCGGGACTTGCCCTCGAACTCGTACAGGCCGTCCTTGTAGAACTCGGAGGCGGCGCAGTCGAGCGCGAGCGCGATGTCCTTGCCCGGGACGTAGCCGGCCTGCTTGATGGCCTCCAGGATGAGGTCGAGCGCGGCGCGGTTGGACTCCAGGTTCGGGGCGAAGCCGCCCTCGTCGCCGAGGCCGGTGGACAGGCCCTTGTCCTTCAGCACCTTCTTGAGGGTGTGGTAGACCTCGGTGCCCCAGCGCAGGGCCTCGGAGAAGGACTCGGCGCCGATCGGCGCGATCATGAACTCCTGGATGTCCACGTTGGAGTCGGCGTGCGAGCCGCCGTTCAGGATGTTCATCATCGGAACGGGCAGCAGGTGCGCGTTCGGGCCGCCGAGGTAGCGGAAGAGCGGCAGGTCGGAGGCCTCGGAGGCGGCGTGCGCCACGGCGAGGGAGACACCGAGGATGGCGTTGGCGCCGAGCGAGCCCTTGTTCTCGGTCGCGTCCAGGTCGAACATCGCCTGGTCGATCAGCCGCTGCTCGGTGGCGTCGTAGCCGACGAGCTCCGGGCCGATCTGCTCGATGACGGCGAGGACGGCCTTCTCGACGCCCTTGCCGAGGTAGCGGTTGGGGTCCCCGTCGCGGAGCTCAATGGCCTCGAACGCACCGGTGGAGGCACCGGAGGGAACGGCAGCACGGCCGGTGCTGCCGTCGTCGAGGCCGACCTCGACCTCGACCGTGGGGTTGCCTCGGGAGTCCAGGATTTCCCGGGCTACGACGACGTCGATGGACGGCACGAGCATCTCCTTCTGGGATGTGACGCTGGTTGTGACGCATGCGGCAAGGTCTCGTTCGCCTTGCGACAAGAGCCTAACCGGCTCGGGGCCTCCGGCCAGCCGGGCGCCCGCCCCCTGGGACGAAAAAGGACCCGAGGGCATGCATAGAGGGACGAAAGACCCCGGTTACCTACGAGTACGAAACCGGCCCGGAGCGGGATGCTCCGGGCCGGCCTCTCGGTCACCGCGGGGAGGGCGGGGGAAGGGGACGACCGCCGGACCGTCCCCGTCCTTCCTTACTTCAGGTGGAGCTGCTGACCCGGGTAGATCAGGTCGGCGTCCTGGACGATGTCCTTGTTCAGCTCGAAGAGCTTCGCCCAGCCGCCCTTGACGTGGTGCGCCTGGGCGATCTTGCTGAGGGTGTCGCCGGAGACGACCTTGTACTCGCCGTCGCCCTTCTCGACCTTCTTGCCGGTCGGGGTGGTGACGGTCTGCTTCGGAGCCGGCTTGGCCGCGGGCTTCGGCGCGGTGCGCTGCTCGCTGCGGGTGGTCGGCTGCTCGGCGGTGCGCTTCGGGGCCGGGGCCGGGGCCGCGGCCTCGGCGGAGCCGCCGTCGTACGAGGCGCTGGAGAGGCCCACGCCACAGCTCGGCCACGCGCCCTTGCCCTGGCCCGCGAGGACCTTCTCGGCGACGGCGATCTGCTGGGACTTCGACGCGAGGTCGGCACGCGCGGCGTAGGCGGTGCCACCGAACGCGGCCCAGGTGGAGTTGGTGAACTGCAGGCCACCGTAGAAACCGTTGCCGGTGTTGATGGCCCAGTTGCCGCCGGACTCGCACTGGGCGACGGCGTCCCACTCGGAGCTGGTGGCGGCCGAGGCGGAGCCCGCGGTCATCAGCGGGGCGGCGACGGCGACGCCGGCCACGCCGACGAGCGCGACGGCGCGGGTGGCCTTGGAGGCACGACGGTGTTTGCCCTTGCCGGAAAGCAGCATGGAAGTTCTCCTCACCGACGCCTACGAGGTGAGCTGTCGGGTTCGGGCGAGTGAGTTGCCCGGCCGCGTGTCCTAGCACGCGGCTTCACCCCAAGCCGATCGTCGGCCGTCTGTCTCAACGGCCGGGGCCGGCACTTACCTTGGGTCCCCCGCTCCTGCCTTCGGCGCTTGCGCGACGACTGTTCCCATCGGTCGGCGGCAGGATTCGGCGTACCGGCGACGGGGCCCGCGGTGGCGAGCGGTGACGACCGTAGACATAGACCCGGGAGAAGTTCAAAGACCATCAACCCGGAAAAATCGCCCCTACTTGCATTCCGTCAGGCCCCGTTTGCGCAGGTGGGGAGTGCGGCGAGCAAAGTTTGCGGACGTGACACGCCAGTTCGGCAAGAGAGACCCATGTCTCACTTGGACAGAACCGGACATTCAGCCGCGAACTACTCCTGGGCGCTGCCGAGTCCGAGCCCCAGCTCAAGGCTCTGACCAGGGAGGATGAGGTCGGGGTCGGAGCCGACCGTCTCCTTGTTGGCGTCATAGAGGGCGGACCAGCCGCCGTGGAGACCGTTGTCCCGCGCAATGCCCGACAAGCTGTCACCCGGCTTGACGGTGTATTCGCCCGCCTTGTCCGAGGTGCCCGAATCGCCCGCCCCGGGATCACTGGTCGCGTCACCCTGCGCACCGTCAGCGGGCGCGGCATGGCGTCCGGAATCGACAGTGCCGTCCGTTACGCCCGTGTCATCTGCCGCGGCGTCACCCCGGTGCTTGCCGGTGCCGGGCGTGGCCGCATCCGAGGCGCCAGGCGTTCCGGGTGTTCCAGGCGTTCCGGGCGTGCCCGGCAGAAGGGATCCATCCGGCGTTCCGGGCATACCGGGCGTTACGGAGCTGCCGGGGGTCGCGGGCGCGGCGGGGGTCGCCGGGGTGGCGGGCGCGGTCGTGGACCCGGGGGCGGCCGGCGTGCCGGTGGAGGGGGTGGCGGGGGTCGCCGGAGTGGCCGTCCCGGCCGAGGGGCCGGCGGTGGTGCCGGTGCCGGCCTTGCCGGAGCCCGTGGCGGGCAGGCCGTCGGTGCGGTTGGACTCCGGCGCCGGGCCGGTGGACTCCTCGGGCGTGACACCCGGACCCGGGTCGACGGCCGGCGTCTTGCCGTCCTTCTTCAGGCCGGCGATCGGCGCGCAGGTGGCCCACTGGTCGTCACCGGCCATGAACGCCTTCTCCGCGACGGCGATCTGCTGGGCCCGGCTCGCCAGGTCCGCGCTCGGCGCGTAGGCCAGGCCGCCGTGCCGCTCCCAGCTCTCCTGGGTGAACTGCAGGCCGCCGTAGAGCCCGTTGCCGAAGTTGGCGCTCCACGCGCCGCCCGACTCGCACTCGGCCACCCGGTCCCAGGTCTGGGCGTCGGCGGCGGAGGCGGAGCCGGTGGCGAGCAGCGGCAGCGCCATGGCCGAGCCGGTGACTCCTGCCGCGACGACGAGTGCGGGGGCCTGGCGGGGTCTGCGGTGTCGTCCGTTCCCGGAGCGCATGCGGAGTGCCTTTCGCGTGACTGCTGAGACTGCGGGTGAACGTAGCGGCATTCGAACGCACGTCACAAGTCGATGCAGGGCAGATCACGCGAAGATCACAGTATTGATGGTCCGTCAGTTACGCGTGGCTTTGTGGGAAGCACTGAACTCCACCGGAAGCGTGCGCAGGCCACGCATGATGAGCCCACCGCGCCACCGGAGTTCCGCCGGATCGGCCCCAAGTCGCAGGTCCGGCAGGCGAGTCAGGAGCGTCGCCAGCGCCGTCTGCCCTTCGAGGCGCGCCAGCGGGGCGCCCAGGCAGTAGTGGATGCCGTGCCCGTACCCCAGGTGCTGGTTGTCACGGCGCGCCAGATCCAGGGTGTCCGGCATGTCGAACCGCGCCGGGTCGCGGTCCGCGGCCGCGAGGACCACCAGAACCGGGTCGCCGGCCGGGATGTCCTGCCCGCCGATGCTCAGCGCCTCGGTCGCGAACCGCCAGGTCGCCAGCTCCACCGGCCCGTCGTAGCGCAGCAGCTCCTCGATCCCGGTCTCCAGGAGTCCCGTCTCGCCCGCCGCGACCGAGTCCTGGAGCCGGCGGCGCTGTTCGGGGTTGCGCAGCAGCGCGTACACCCCGTTGCCGATCAGGTTGACCGTGGTCTCGAAGCCGGCGAAGAGAAGGATGAAGGCCATGGCGGCGGCCTCGTTCTCGGTGAGGTGCTCGCCGTGGTCCGAGGCGCGGATGAGCCCGGAGATCAGATCGTCCCCCGGCTCCTCCCTCTTCTTGTGGATGAGCTCCGCGAGATAGCCCCGCATCTTCTTCACCGACCGCGCGACCCCGCCGCGCGGCCCGCCACCGTGCCGGATCATCATCCCGGCCCAGTCGCGGAAGTCGTCCTGGTCCTCGGCGGGCACGCCGAGCAGGTCGCAGATCGCGTAGATGGGGAGCGGGAACGCGAACTCGTGGATGAGGTCGGCGCTCCCCCTTTCCACGAAGCCGTCGATGAGCCGGTCCGTCAGCTCCTGCACCCGCGGTGCGAACTCCGCGACCCGGCGCGGGGTGAACGCCTTCGACACGAGCCGGCGCAGCCGGGTGTGGTCCGGCGGGTCGATGTTGAGCAGGTGCGTCATGAGCTCGGCCTTGCGCTCGCCCGGGATGCCCGTCTTCCCCTTGGCGTGCGCCGGCTCGTCGTGGTGCGCCGGGTTCTTCGAGAGCCGCTGGTCGGCAAGCGCCTGCCGGGCGTCCGCGTACCGCGTCACCAGCCAGGCCTCGACCCCGCTGGGCAGGGTGGCCCGGTGCACGGGCGCGTGCTCGCGCAGCCAGGCGTACGCCGGGTACGGATCGGTGGCGAACTCCCAGGTGAAGAGCTCGGGGGCGGGGGTCGACGGCTGCTCGTGCATGACCCGACCGTAACCGGCCCGCCGACGGCTCACTCGTTTGGCGGACCCTCTCACGTTCCTGGTGGGTAGGCTTACCGTACGCGCCAGACTCCGTCGCATGGGAGCGCTGATGAGTGCCGCAGCCGATGATGAGCGGGCAGAGCAGTACGCATTTCCGACGCCGCCGGCCGGTGGGTGGACTGCGGACGACCTCGACCGGATTCCGGGTCTCCCGCCGCACACCGAGCTGATCGACGGAGGACTGTTCTTCGTGAGTCCGCAGACCTACTTCCACATGGCCACGACAGACCTGTTGGTGAGCACGCTACGGGCGCAGGCACCAGCGGATCTCGATGTCGTGCGGGAGATGACCACCAAACTGGGGGATCGGGACCGGCCGGAACCCGATCTGATGGTCGTCCGCCTCGGCGCGGACGACCCCGATCAGACCTGGTTCAAGCCCGAGGACATCGTCCTGGCCGTGGAGATCGTGTCCACCGAATCTCTCGAACGTGACCGGGAGATCAAGCCCCGTAAGTACGCCGCTGCGCGCATCCCGCACTTCTGGCGGGTGGAGAGGAACGACGGACAGCCCATCGTGTTCGTGTACGAGCTCGACCCCGCGACCAACATGTACGCGGTCACCGGCATCCATCACGACCGGCTCAAGGTCACCCTCCCGTTCGAGATCGACATCGATCTCACCGCCGTGAACCGGCGGCGGGGTGCTCAGGCCTGAGCACACCATCGCCCCGGAGGTCCTGGCCCCCGTCCTGACAGACTTCTTCCGAAGCTGACACACGACGGGCCGACCGCGCCGGAGAATGCCGAAGTCCGCCCGTGCGGTGACACCGCCTGGCTTAGATTCACCGCGTGGATGCCCAGTTGCTCAGAAGTGTGTTCGCGGTCGTCGAAAGGCGTGCCGAGCACGCCGTCACCTTCTTCTACTCGCACCTCTTCTGGCACAACCCCGGCATGCGCGAGCTGTTCCCGAAGGACCTGGCGCCGCAGCGGGACCGGCTGTTCGCCGCGCTCACCCATGTGGTGACGCATCTGGAGGACCCCGGGCTCGCGCACTACCTGGGGCAGCTGGGCCGCGACCACCGCAAGTTCCTCGCCACGCCCCCGCTCTACTGCGCGGTCGGCGCGAGCCTGCTCGCCGCCTTCGCGCACACCGCGGGGCCCGCGTGGACGATCGAGGCCGAGAAGGCGTGGACCGAGGCGTACGGGCGGGTCGCCGACCTGATGCAGGCCGGCGCCGAGGAGGCCGTCGCGGAAGGGGAGCCGGCCTGGTGGGACGCGGACGTCGTGGGCCACGAGCGGTACGGGGACGACCTGACGCTGCTCACGCTGCGCCCGCGCCGCCCCTACCCGTACGCCGCCGGGCAGTACGTGAGTGTGAGCACGCTCCACCTGCCGCGGGTATGGCGCACCTACTCCCTCGCCAACGCGCCACGCCCGGACGGCCTCCTGGAGCTGCATGTGAGCCGGATCCGGGGCGGGCTGATGAGCACGGCGCTGACCGAACGGCTGCGGGTCGGCGAGACGCTCCGGCTGAGCTCCCCGGGCGGCGCGCTGACCGCCCGTACCCCGCCCGGCAAACCCCGCACCTACATCGCCGGAGGCACCGGCTGGGCACCGGTGCGGGCCCTGCTCGAAGAGGCCGCGCGGGACGAACCCGAGCTTGAGGGGCGCCTGTTCGTGGTCGCCCGGGCCAAGGAGTACCTGTACGGGCGGGCCGACGCGCAGCGCCTGTGCGGACTGCTCCCCGGCCTGCACGTCACCTACATCACCGCCGCCCCCGGCCGCCCCCGCGACCAGGCCACCGAGCGCCTGCTCCAGGCCCTGCGGGCGGGCGTCAACTGGCCCGCCCACGACGTCTACCTGGCCGGCCCGCCCGGACTGCTCGACGAGGTGGCGGAGGAGCTGGCCTGCCTCGGCACCGACCCGGTCCGCATCTTCCACGACCGTCTGCCGTCCGTCGGCCGCTTCCGGACCCGCCCCGCCACCCGCGCGGAATGGCTGATCAGCCCCCCGCCGCTCCACTGGCACAACCCGGACGCCCGCGCCCCGCGCGAGCCCTAGGTGTATTGACCCGCAGCGTTGTTGACGCGGGTGATGGGCGGGTGTCCGTCGAGTGCGGTGTGGCAGCGGTGGTGGTTGTAGGTGTGCAGGAAGTCTGCCAGGGCCGCTGTCCGCTCGTCGTTCGAGGTGTAGGGCCGCAGGTAGGCCCATTCGTCGAGCAGGGTGCGGTTGAAGCGTTCGACCTTGCCGTTGGTCTGTGGCCGGTAGGC
>NZ_JBFAYA010000030.1:0-64230 GCF_040681095.1 Streptomyces sp. NPDC051909
CGCGCGGTCTCCTGCGGAGACACGACGCGGAGTGACTGCGTCACTCCCAACGCTGCGGCGCCGCTGCGCGGCGCCGGTCGGAGTGACCCTGACGAGCCGTCACCTTCGGTGACGGCGACCAGTTCGGCCGGCCCGCTACGCGGCCCGGAAAATCGCGGCCGCCGGTGGGCTGAACGCCCCGCTGCGCGGGGCGTTTTCGCTGGTCAGAGAGCTAATCGGCCGCTGATACCCGGAGGGGATTCCCTCCGTCCCCTGCGGGGCCGAAGGGCTCCGGTCGCGCTCCCGCGCTCCCTAGCAACAACAGTATGCAACCGGAACCGGCCCCATGTCCACCCAACCGGCCACCTGCAAGGAAGTTACATAGCGTAGTTTTCACTCGGCAGGCGAGATCATAAATGGTCTATGCCACTAGAGGAAAAGAGGTGGCCTCTTTAGGCCCGAAATGCAAAGTGCCGGCCGCTTGGGCCACGCCCGCAAAGCCTCATGACAAAACCTCAAAATGCTTACTCGAAAGGCCCGCTCAAAACTATCTGACGATGCGTCAAGAAAAACCATGGGTCGGGTAGTCGACAGCACCCCCTCCGAGTATTTATTCTTTATCGAAGAAGGCAAGGGCGGTCGGAAGCCGCACCGTATTTCCATGCCCTCAACCGTAGTAGAACCGGAGGAAATTTGAATCCCTCTCACGTGCTACCGAGCATCCTCGGTAGCCGTTCCGAAGAGGCAAGTTCCGTGCTGAGCACGGCACTTGCTGGACGACCGTTGGTCGCCTTCGACCGGCAGACAACCGGCGGTCGTGTCGCCTACACCGGACCGGCTCCCATCTCCTCAGTTCGTCCGGCGCTGTCCCTCGGCTGCTACTCGCCTTGGGCACCTGCGGTGCCTGGTGACGTGCTGGCCGCTGAGGCGGGCACCGGCCTAAGGGGCGGTGGGAAGCACAAGCACTCGTGGTGGGACTCCATCGCGGGACAGGCTGCTGAACGCCTCCGTGGCATGGCCGCGCCGGTCGTATCCGGCTGGTACGCCGCATCACAGCTCGAACCGCTTGCCGGGCCTGCCGGGGCCGTGGCCGGACTGCCGGTGGGGGTCCGTCAGCAAGTGGAGAACAAGGCCGAGTTGGGCCGCATCCTGCGAGCGGCTGGAGTTCCACGCCGCATGGTGATCCCCGGCCGGACCTACGCCGAACGCCTCCCCAGTCTCCCCCGGCTGCGGGCCGACATCGGCGCGCAGCGGCTGGTCGTGCAATCGGCGCACGATGCGGGCGGGCGCGGCACGGTGTTTGTGGACGGCCCGTCAGACGTGGCTCGGGCGGCGACGCTGGCCGGACCGTGGCGGGTCTCGGCATTCGTGGACGGCTGGAGTTCGAACGTCAGCGTCCTATCCGTGCCGGATGGTCGCGGCGGGGTGCTGGTCTATGTGGACCGCCCTTCACGCAAGGCCATCGGCGTGGGGGACGTGGGCATCGGACCGGCCAAGAGCGCGGGCAACGACTGGTCCGGCGCACCGTTCCCTGCCCGGGGTGTCGCGGACGTGATCGAGGCGGCCACTCGCTTGGGCGAGTGGGCGTGGCACACACACCGCATGACCGGGCTTTGGGGGATCGATCTCATCTGGTCGGCGGACGGACCGGTGATCAACGAGATCAACGCTCGCAAGCAGGGCACGACCGAGGTGTCGGGCGTGAACCACCAGCTTGCGGGCGTGCCGCCGCTGGCGGTGGCCCACCTCGTGGTCATGCTCGGGCACCGCCCGACGTGGCTTCCGACCCCCGATGCGTTCAACGGCTGCTCGCTGGCCGGGGGCAGCGTCGGCCCGTACTACCTCAAGATCCGTGCCCGGTCGGCTGTGACCACGCGGCCGGACTTCCCCGGCTCCGGGGTGTACCGGCTCGTGGGTGACCGGCTCGTGTGGGAGCGGCCGGGCGCGCATCCGGCGGACGCGGACAGCGACGCGGGGTGGGTGCTGATCGCCAACGCCCCGGCGCCGGGCACCGCGTGTGAGTCGGGCGCGGAGCTGGCCACGGCTGAGGGGCTGACCGCCGGTCCGGCCTCCCCGTTCTCCGGTCCCTCGGATCTCTCCGACCACGGTCGGGCCGTGCTCGCGGCTTTCGACCGCTGGTTCTCCATCGACAGGAAGGAATCGTGATGTCTCTGCTCGCACAGCTTCGGACGCTTCCGGATGAAGCGCTGACGCGGCTTCAGTACCTCGCCCCGGCAACGGGGTGCTTCAACCGCTGCGGGTTCTGCTCGCAGGTGGCCGGACGGGACGTCTGGCAGTTCACGCGGCCGGGCCTCTACGCGCTCATGGACGGCATGGCCACCGTGGCCGACGAGCGCGGGCTGAGGGTCGCGCGGGGCCGTGATGCGCACCGTCCGGGCACGGTGTTCCCGTACCTGGACAACGACATCATGAGCTACCCGTACCTGGACGACTACCTGTCGCTGGCGGCCGGTCGGCTCGGGGCACGGGTGCGGATCTCCAGCGTCGGCTACTCGTCGGCGGCGCCGGACCTGGTGGCGATGCACCACCGGATCGCCGAGCGGCACGGGGATGTACTGGACGGCGTACGGGTGTCGCTCACGCCGTACACGCTGGGCTGGACGGACCGACCCGGGGAGGGCACGAGCCGGGAGCAGTTCACGGCGGACGTCGCCAACCTGCTGCGGACCTACCGGCCGGTGTTCGATGTGCTGGGGCACGGTGCGGCGACGGCGGCCGTAGAGCTGCGGTTCCCGCCGCTGGTCGGGTTGGGGCCGGTGAGTGAGGCCGTCGTGGACGGACACCACGTCATCGCGTCCGGGCCGCATCTGCTGATCAGCATGGCGGCTCCGGCGGCTCCAATGGAGCGGGCGCGGGTCGTCAGGCTCGGGGCGGGCAATCAGCCGGTGTTCAGCACCGGCGGGCGGGAGTACGTGCACCTGACCGGCGACGGGCTCGACGGCTCCCCGGCCACGGTGCGGGCGGCGCTGGCGGGCACGCTGGGCGTGCCGTACGAGACGCGGACCGTGCATGTGTGGCAGTTCGCCAACGCAGACGGCCCGTACTGGGCCGTCGAGCCGACATTCGCCGAGGACGGGCGCTTCACCGCGCTGCACCTGTATCCCCGCACCGAGACCCGCAAGCGCTCTGGGTACACCGATGCCAGCCGGCCGTTCCTGAATGCGCTTCTCGCATTCAAGGCGCGGCGCGGAATCGGGCGGCGTGAGCCGTTCCCCGCCGCGACGTGGACGGACGTGCGCAGCCTGCTGCGGGAGGTGGCGGAGCGCGCGAACGCCCTGGACGTCATCGACCGGGCGGCGGCGCAGCATATCCGGGGCAGTGTGCTGCCGCTGGTGGAGACGTACACGGAGGCACTGCACGCTGCGGGGTGGCCCGCGTCGACGGTGTTCTCCCGAGAGTTCACCATCGACACGGGGCAGATCGTGAACCAGGGACGCGGACAGGGCCAGTTCCGGGGGTTGGTGAGTGTGCCGGATGAGCCGATGACCCCGCGCGAGGAGCGCGGGTACGGGGAAGTCAGCCTGTCCAGCATCCGGGGCACGGTCTGGCGGATCGCGCCGATTCCGTTCGCCCCGGACGGGCCGCTGTCCGTGGCGGTCGCGGGCGGGAAGAACACCACGGCGGCCCTGCCCTCGCTGGTCGTGGAAGAGCTGGACCCCCGGCACCTGCGCAACACGAACCGGACGACCGGCGAACCGCTGCGGCGCTTCAAGCTGACCGGGGCGGAAGTCGAGCACGTCTCGCTTGAGCGGGGACGGTCCCGGCGGGCGTTCCCCGGGCTCCTCGCCGAGTGATCCGCTGACGCGCCGCGCCGGTTAGGCGGGGCAAGTGGGCCGGACCCGATTGCAGCGGGTCCGGTCCACGGCTCACGATACCGGCGCGGCGGGCGCGCAAGCGGCCCGCCCTTCGCCGGGGCGCTTGCGCCTCGGCCCCGCTGCGCCCCCGTGAAGCGCAGCGTAACGGCCCGCTTCACTCCCCGGGCGCACAGCGCCCGGGCCCCTTCCGAGGGGCGCAAGCCCCTCGGATCCCGCTGCGCGGGGAAGATTCCGGGTGCGCAGCACCCGGGCCGCGCTGTGTGGTGCGCAGCACCACACCACCCGCTGCGCGGGGAGAGGGCCTGGCTGCGCCCTTGCCTCCGCCCCGCTCCCCGGTCGCGCAGCGTCCGGGCCGCGCTGCGAGGGCGCGCAGCGCCTCGGCACCCGCTGCGCGGGGGGAGAGGGGCTTAGCTGCGCCCCAGGGCCGCCGCTGGCCGTCAGGGCTTCCCGTCGAAGGAGACCGACGCGCCACACGAAGCTAGAACGGCGGGGTGAAGGTGGGGGAGGCGCGCGGCGCCGACGCCGTCCCGCCACCGGCCGATGATGAACTGGGGGCTGGGACGGTGTTGGTGGCGTGGGCCTCCCCCACCTTCACCGCGACCGGCCGCGCCCCCCTCTCCGCGCCCTCTCCGCGCCCTGTCTGCGCGCGGCCTTCGCTGCGCCTGCCACACAAGGCGCGCCCCAGTGCTGCGCCCCTCCGGATCAGATCCAGCTGTAGTTGGAGTCATCGAGCCCGGGCAGGAGCGCGGCGCCGGCGTCGAAGTCGGTGTCCGGGGCCGCGAGGTCCGCCACGGGCACGGGCGGGAAGAGGGCCATGCCCTTGGTCTCCTGCCATCGGATCCAGACGAGTTCGCCGGCGCCGGCGGTGTCGTCGTGCTCCGTCGGGTTCAGGGCGGCGCGGACGTGGTCGCTGATGCTCAGGCGGAAGACCATGTGGAGTTTGCGGGGCGGGGTGCTTCCGGGGCGGCTGACCATGGCGTCGAGGAGCCATGTGAAGCGGGGGGCGGTGTCGGCCTGCTCGATGTCGAGGTTGAGCTCTTCCTTCAGCTCGCGAGCGAGGGCGGTCGGAAGGGGCTCGCCTGGGTCGACGTTGCCACCGGGCACGGTGTACTGCTCGGTGCCGTTCTTCACGCGTTTGATGAGGGCGATCTCGTCGCCGTTGGAGATGAGTGCGGCCACGCGGATCTTGATGCGGTGAAACGGTGCCTCGGCGTTCATGGGGTGGCCTTTCCTTCGTCGGTCGCGGTCTCGGATGCGCGGGTGATGCGGCGGTTGCCCATCCCGGGCCGGCGCGCCTGCCAGTCGGCGACGTCGCCCCAGGCGCGCATGGCGTCGGGGCCTACGGGCGGGAAGGGGTTGTTCGCTGCTGACGGATACAGCCGGGGGTAATTGCGGACTTCGGTGTAGTCGCGGTCCAGCCGGCGAGCGATCTCGGCGAGCGTCACCCTGTCCTTGCGCGGCCACTGCCGTGCCGGTGGAAGGGCGGGGCCGGCGCCGGGGGTCTTCGAGCGCTGTAGCTCGACGGCGTCCTTCACTGCCTGACGGGGGTAGACCCTTGCGGGTCTACCTCTGGTGGAACGTCGTTTCCCGAGGCCTTCCGCGGCGGCCGGCCAGTGCGGCCACTTCGTCCACTCCTTGGTGACGGTGGTCTCGCTGACACCGTAGGCGGAAGCGATGTGGGCCACGGTCCAGTAGTCGGGTTCGTCCCAGTCGAGTATCTCGACCACGGGTGTCCTCCCTGCGGCTTTTTTCCAAAACTACTACGGGTAGGCAGCGCTCCAAAGGTCTGCCGAAGCGGAAGTCGAGCGTTCCCCTTGTCCACCCCCGACCATTTATTTATCATTATCGAAATTCTGTCTCGTCTGCGGAGAGGAACGGAGCACCCATGAACCAGCCGGAGCCCGGCGAGCTGGTCGACGCCGCGCAGATCCTCGAGGAGTTCGGCGGCTCGCGCTCACGTCTGAGCGAATGGGCCCGCGACAGGGGGACGACCGGCTTCCCTGCCGTCCACCACGTGGAAGGGCGAAAGCAGTACTGGGCGAGGACCGAGGTCGCCCAATGGTTCGCGGCACGATCCGCTCACCCCGCCGCGTCGCTCATGCCAGCCGCCGGCGACCCCGACGAGCTGCTCTCCGCGAGCGATGTGGCCGCTCTCCTCGGCTACAAGAACGTAACCACCATCCACGCCTACCTGAAGGAACGCCCCGGCTACTTCCCCGAGCCGGACGTCACCGGGAAGATCCCCGGCGCAACGGCCCGACCGGGACGCCCGAACACGATGTGGTGGCGACGGAGCACCATCGCCTCGTGGGGCGCCAGCCGACCGGGCAAGGGAAACACCCGTCCGAAGTCAGCCACTCGCCCGCCTCTCGCGGCCCCGGAGCCCCTTGATGCCGGCCAAGCCGATGACCTCCTGACCGCCGCGGAAGCAGCACCCCTGCTCGGATACACAACCACCGCCAGCCTCACCAGCGCACTCGCCCAGGGACGCTTCCCCGAGCTGCTCCATCCGGACGCACTCATCAAGGGCACCCGCGGACGCCCTCGCCGAGCATGGCGACGACAGCGCATCCTCGCTGCCGGCGGAAACCGCTCCAAGACGACCGACTAACGAACCGAGGCTCTTTCACGTCCGCACAGCAGTCGGCGCGACGTCAGACCTCGATGTAGGCAACGACCACGACGGTGCGCAGAGCGGTGACGAAGTACAGGACGCGGACCCGCTCGACCTCGTCGGCGTACTGGCGTAGCTGGGGGCCGTCAGTGGTGCCGGGGATCGGTTCGCCGGCTTCGGGGTCGACGGAGATGACGACCAGGGCGCGGTCGAGGGCGTGGAGCTCGGCCTCGGTGGTGATGGCCTCAAGCTGTTTGGCGGCGGAGTCGGAGAATGCGATCCGGGCGCGCCGCGCACGGTGCTGGGGTGCCATCAGGCGACGGCGGGGCGCTGAGCGGCGAGGCGGGCGATTTGCTGCTCGCGCAGCTCTTCCCACGGGGTGCACTCGTCGACGGAGGGGAGACCGTTGATGGCGATGTCCTCCAGGACGGCGGCGAGCTGGTCCGCCTGGGCGCGGGTGCGGGCGGCGTAGGCGCGCAGTCCATCGGCAGCCGCGGCCGGCAGTTGCTCCCGGCCGGTGTCAGCAGGGGCTGGCTGGTCGCTCATGAGTGTGGCTCCCGGGGGGGGCGTGGAACAGGTCTGGCACACCACGGTATCCCTGAGCCTGCGCTGCGGGCACCGCTCCGAGAGAACCTGGGGGCCTAGGTGATGCCTCCGGGCTTGATCACGTGATGGCAGAGGATTCCTACTGTGGTTCTCGCTCCGTGACCAGGTCGCGGGCCTGCCAGGCCAGCCGGTAGGACAGGACGACGATCTGCAGCAGCTCGGCGGTGGAGGGCAGTTCCCCCGGGTTGACGTTGGAGGAGACGTAGTAGTGGTGCACGGTCTCCGCGACGGCGCTGCAGCCGGCGGGCAGCAGGCCGTCCTCCTCGGCCCTGCGGTAGGTGTCGACCACGTTCGAGGACCAGTTGCCCGGGATGTCGCCGTAGAAGCGGTGCGAGAACTGCAGGGCGCCGACCCGCAGGACTCCCCAGCAGATGTCCAGGGTGGGCTTCGGGTCTGACGTGGCCGCGGCGCAGGCCTTCTCGAAACCCTGGGCGCCGGTCAGGTCGGGGATGTCGGAGCGTACGGAGGTCAGCCAGTCGGGCACCGCGGCCGCGGCGGTCGTCCCGGTTCCGCCTCGCGCCTTCGCCCAGCGTTCACGGAGGTCGTCATGGTCGGCGGCGAGTGCACCGGCCAGTTGGGCGGCGACGTCCCAAGTGGGCAGGCGTCGCCCGGCAAACGCGTCGCTGATCGTCGTCTTGCCGAACCCGGTCAGCTGGGCGAGCCGGCGCACCGAGGGATCGCCGGCCATGGCCCGCAGGTGACGAAGGTGGTGGGCGAAGTCCTCCACAACGGTCAACAGGACCTCCAGGTGGGCAGGTTGGTGCCGGACATCGTACGAGGCCGTTGACCTGCTGTCCGCTGCTGTCCGGACAGCGCCCGGAACGGGACCGAGGCCCTGTCCGGACACGTGCCGGACAGGGTTCTGTGGACCTGGCCGGAGCCCCAACTTTTGAAAAGTTGGGCGGATTCTTCTCCGGATTCTTAGTGCGGACGATGGTTCGTGCGCATACAGCGGGCGACCGCACTACGACAAGCTTCCGCTACTCTTAACAGAATTGGCAGGGGCGGGACCAACAAGGAAGGCTATGCGCGAAATTGAGACGGGGGGCCAGGACACCGTGATCCTGGGTACTGCGGGCGGCCAGCACGAGCTGTCGGCCGAGATCCAGCGGGACGTGGACCGCGTCGCCGCTGTGGTCACGGCGGGATTCCGGGGCCGCGACTGGAAGCAGCTGGCGGACGAGCTGTACCTGTACGCCTACAAGACGCTGCACACGGCGATGCGCGACTCCTACAAGCTCATGCAGCTGGTCGCGAGCTCCCCGACGCCGCTGGTGCTGAGCACCGACGAGCGCTCGGCCCTGCACAGCAACTTCGAGGACCGGGCGGTCATCGCCACCATGACCATCAGCGAGGCCATGAGCACCCTCCCCAACTCGTTGAGGAAGGGCGGATACAACCCGGCGGCCAACCCGGGCAAGAGCGGCAAGCACAAGTCGCTCGCGTCGTTCTTCGTCGGCCGGTGCGGGCTGGTCTTTCCCCGGGTGTTCTACGGCTGGCGCCGGGAGCGCACGGACAGGTTCGTGGCAGCGGCCAACGAGCACATGCGGGGCTGGATCATCTCGGGAGTCCTTCGTCAGACCGCCGAGGAGTCGGCCTTCTTGGAGGACTCGGTGCCCGACGAGGTCACCAAGCTGTACTCGACGCTCACCGACATGATCGCCGACCTCAAGCCTCGCAACCGCGCGGTCTGGCGCATGACCCTGGAGGGGTACTCCCGCGGCGAGATCGCCGAGGAGCTCGGGATCAAGCTCGGGGACGTGGACAACGCGCTCTACACCTTCCGCACCAGAGTCAAGGCGCTGCGGAGGGACGGCAAGCTGCCCGTCCCTCCCACGGTCGAGGCCGAGTGGGAGCGCAGCCGGCAGCTGGACGCAGCCACGAACGGGGCGGCCCGGTGAGCACTCCCCTGCAGCAGCCGGCGCCCCCCGCCCCGAAGAGCACCCGTGTGGTGGCCGGCACCGTCATGATCGGCGGTGGCGCCGGCACCGGTGCCCTTGCCTACGCTGGTGCCCCGTGGTCGGTCGTAGCCGTGGTCGCCGTGTTCGGCATCGTTGTGCCGGGCCTCATCATCCTGATGATGGTCCTGTTTCCCACCGAATCCGAGCACAAGCGCGACATCTGGATGGCCTTTGTGCGGTTCTGGGACCAGCGTGGGGAGCGGAGGCGGAAGGATCGTGAAGACCGCCGGTGTCGGCGTGAAGAGCGCCGTCGTCGGCGTGAGGAGCGGAGGCGGAAGGATCGCCAGGAACGCCGCCGGACCCGCAACTAGGGCGCGCGACGTCATCACGGCTCGGCCCCAGCGTCAGGGGCCACCGTGTCAGCCGACGCGGAGGGTCAGGTTCTTGGGCCAGCCAGCCCGGCCGAGGTAGGCAAAGAGGTCCTTGAGGTCATTGGGGGCGAGCTTGATGCAGCCGTTGGAGCTGTAGTCGCCGGGGCCATCCCAGGCCCACCAGGTGTCGGGGTCCCATGGGGTGTCGAGTTTCTGCGAGCCGTCGGCGAGCATCTCGCTCTGGATGAACATGTCCGTGCGCCTGACCGGCTTCTGATTGGCCTTGGCCGGCTTGCAGGTCTTGTCCTCGAGCCGGATCGCGTAGCCCTGGATGGCGACGAAGGGGTTGCGGTTCATCCCGCTGCGGTTGGTCTCGTGGCCCTCGGCGCCGGCGGCCGTGCGGAGCGTGCCGCCGTCCTCGAAGAGGAAGGCGAGGGTGAGGCCCCCTATGGGGCTGCCCATGGTGGTGCCAGCGCACACCGTGCGGGCGGTGCCCTCGTCCAGGTGGACGACGTCGCCGGTGCGCACGGTCGCGGCGACGCGCGGCGTCCGGGCAACCGCTTCGGCGGTCACCGGTCGGCCCGGAGTTCGGGCAGCGCGTCCGCGGCAGCCGTGAGAACTTCGGCGAGACGTACGGCGGTGCCGGCGCTGCAGCCGCCGAGCTCGACGAACGCCGTGCCGTTCACCGGGAGGCTCGGCCGCAGCGACGGGACGACGATGCCGACGCGGGCCAGTGCCTCCTGCAGGGCTGCGGCGGCGGCCTCGCCGGCCCGTAGTTCGTTGAGTTCGCGTTCGGTGCGCTCGCGGTCCTTCGCCGTCGTGATCACCGTTCTGCCTCCGTCCTCTCGTACGTTCGGTCAGCGCCGGGGCGGCGAAGGCGCGCGTCGGCGCGACCGGCCCGGTTCTCGTGTCCTCAGCCCGCCTTCGGCCTCGGACGGTGGCACTCGCAGTCGCAGCGGCGGCCCGGCAGCGCCTGGTCGCCATAGCGGGTGTAGACGGGTTGGGGCTTGCACCAGCTGTGCAGCTCGAACTCGGGAGTGCAGTGGGGCAGCAGCACCTTGCCCGCGCGGCTCTGGGCGGTCACCGCGTACCACCCACGCCGGGCAAGCTCGTGCACGCCGGGCCGGTGCCGTCATCGCCCGGTTGCGGCTGCGGCGCGAGGGCGGGGCGGCAGCCGCAGGAGACGACCGCCCACCGGCGGTTCGAGCCCGGCCGCACCACCGTGCCGGCCGGGGCGAGCGTCCGGGTGACGGCGCCGCAGTGCCAGCACGCGGCGCCGTGGAGCCGGGCGAGGCTGACGTGGCCGTCGACGAGAACGGGTGTAGTCACCGTCCTTCACCTCCCTGTGTGATGCGGCAGGGAGATCGTGCAGCGTGCGGGCGGCCACAACTGCTACAAGCTGTAGCAGTTTCAGACGGCGCCGATCCACTGGGCGAAGTGTGTCAGCAACTCGGCGTCCGCGCGGTAGTGGCGGCGCAGCCCGGCGGCGACCTCGCGGGCCCAGGGGTGCTCGCGGGTGTGCTGGGGCGCCGCCGCGCGCGCGACCTTCAGGCTCTCGAACGCGTCGCCCGGTAGCCCGGCCCAGTCCTGGGCGCGGGCGAGCTCGATGTAGTACCCGGAGCGGCGCTCTGCCGGGAGGCTGCCCGGCGGCTTCCACTGCCCCGCCGCCTGCAGGGCGCGCTCGACGTGCCGGGGGCCGAGGCTCACGGCGAGCGAGACCTCGTGGATGCGGACGGAGTCCGGCCCGAAGCTGGTGCCGAGGTAGGTGCCTTCGCGGCCGACGAGCGCGGCGAGCGCGCGGGCGTGGTCGAGGTGGGTGTCGGCAGCGGCCACGTTCTCGGCGCGGCCGGCGATAACCGCGGCCCGCATGTGCAGCGCGCCGCGGGCGGCGGCCTTCAGGCGGGAGGTCGGTGCGGGCGCCGCGTCGATGGCCTGTTCCAGGGCGGCGAGCCCGACTGCGTGGGCGCGGGCGGAGAAGAACAGTTCGGTTCTGACGTAGGCGGCGGAGGCGGTGACGAGGGGGTCGGCGGAGCGGTCGGCCGCCCAGCGCATCAGGTCGATCAGCCGGGCCGACAGGTCATGGGCCCCGTACTTGTACGCGATCGCGTCCCCGGTGCGGGCCGCGGACGCCAGCATCCGGGCCGCGTCCGGCTGTTCGGCGGCCGGCTCGGTGTGGACGTAGCGGATCGCGTCCGCGAGCACGCCCGGGATGACGGAGGCGATACGGCCGTACTGGGCGCCGAGCCGCCAGTCCGCCGCCGTCTTCACAGCTGCCGCGAGTTCGCCGGGGCCGGCCGTGGGCGGGCCCTGGGGGATCTCGTACCCGGCGAGGACTGCGGACAGCTCCGGCAGCGCGGCGTGCACCCGGCGCTCGGTACCCCGGTAGCCGATGCGCAGCCGGGCGGCGTCGATGCCGAGGGCAGCGGCGAGAGCCTCGAGGACGTCGTCGCTGGGCTGGCGGGCGCCGCGCTCGACGGCGCGGACGGTCGCATACGAGACGCGCGCAGCGTTCGCAAGCTGGACTTGGGTCAGGCGGCGGGCGCGGCGGCGGGCGGCGATCCGCTCGCCCACCTCCCGCGGGCTGTCAGCGGCCATGCCTCTGACCGTAGCGAGGGCTCACCGGCCAGCGCTGCGAAACCGTGCATTGGCCCTCGTTCGTGGGCGCTTGCTCAGCGATGCCCTCGCGTCGTTAGCGGTGGAAGGCTCGGCAGCCCGTGCCCAGTCGCTCGCGTACAGGACCGGAACACCAGTTGCGGGGCTAACCCCTCGGTCCTCCACCCTGCAGTCGCCCACTCCGTGTACCGCACATCTTGTGCCGGGAGGGAGGGCTTTTTTTCGACTGCCAGGAGGACAGGTATGACAACCATCCAGACCATCTACATGCTGATCGGTGTGCTTTCCGTCGCTGTGATCGTGCTCGCCGCTGGCGGTGTCGCGGTCGTGGTGCACATGCGGCCCAAGCTGGTCCAGCCACTGACCCTCGCAGCCGTGGTTGCCTTCGGACTGGTGACCGTGGTGCTGACCATTGTGGGGTGGGCCAAGTGACCTGGGCCGCCTTCGGCAGCAGGTCTACTACGACGCCAGACAGGGCGCACGGCCTGCTCGTAGACGAACTGCCTGGCGCGTTCCCCGAAGCCGTCGCCATGCAAGCCGACATGTCGGCGCAGGCGTCGGATCCCATCGGTCGTACGCCGGCCGAACATCGCCTGCGCCTACTCGGCCCACCAGTCGCGGAGCTGGAGGGCGGTTCCGTAGCGTTCGGCCCCGTCCTCGTCCAGGCCCTCGGCCTCCAGGTCCCAGAGCCGGTAGATCGGGAAGGGAACCTGCTGTTGCGGCCCCGGCCGCGCTTGTCGTCGGCGCGGACGTCCGGACAAGTCCTAGAGCCCGTTCTCCATGCGGACGATCTCGACAAGGTCGTGCAGCGAGTCGACGAGCCAGTCGGCGGCCGCGGCCACCGCAATCTCGTCCGCCCACAGGTGCCCCCACGGTCCCCGCCGCAGATGCGCCGCCCGCAACCCGAAAGCGGCCGCCGGGAGCGTGTCGTTGGCCGGGTGGTCGCCGACATACACGGTCTCGTGCGGCAGCGCGCCGCCTGCGGCGTCGCTCACCCGCGTGAAGAACTCCGTGGCCGGCTTCGCGCACCCCCACTCCCCGGACGTCGCGACCAGGTCGGCGGGCAGCTCCAGGTCCCGCAACAGGCGGCCGGCCTTGATTGTCTGGTTCCCGGCGATCACCACGCGCACGCCGAGCCCGCACAGTGCCGCGAGCGCCGGGCGGACGTCGTCGTACAGGTCCGCCTCGTCCAGGTGCTCGCCGCGGCCGGCGGCCTCGCGGGCGGCGTACTCGGCGCCGATGTCGATGCCCGGCTTCAGCAGCCGCAGCGCGTCGGCGTTGTCACGGCCCTGGGCGACGACGGCGCCTACGAGCGCGGAGAGCGTGTGCTGGGGGACGTCGAGCCAGTCCGCCCAGCGCGCCCAGTAGCGGTCGTCACGTACGAGGGTCTCGCCGATGTCAAAGACGATGCACTTGATCACGCCGCCGAGCGTACGGGCCACTGCACGGACCCGGCAGGCCTGTGGATAACCAGGGTGCAGGCGCCTGCGTGTGATCCCATTTCTGACCAGCGTACGAGCCGGTGCCCCGCAGGCGTACTCGCGGCCACGTCCTGGGCGCGACGAGGAGACCGCCCGTACCGACGGGCATCGCCCTCTTCATCACGGACTCCGCGTCGCAGGGGTACGCGGTCTCCGCGACGGCCTTCCGCCGGCGGGCAGCAGGCCGTCCTCGTCGGCCCCGTGCACCTCGAGACCTAGAGTGTGTCGCAGATCACAGTAGGTGGGGTTTACGCTCACTCATACCCGCTTGGCATATGCCGACAGATATTCAAAACCGGTAGAGGGCCGTCTGAAAGCCGTTGGCGGTCATCTAATCGTCGCTGGACGTCACCGCAACGGCCCTGCTCACCGGCCACGCACTGAACGAGTCACTGCCTTCAGGGATCCGAAATTCTGGTGCTTCGGTATAGCAAAAGGGGATTCCTATACGACATACATCAGCACCCTGACCTGCGCGGATTGTCATCCGGTGACACACCGACAGGGCAGCGAAGGGGAGTTGGGATGTGATGCAATCTCCTCGGCGGAGTCCTCCGGGACTCCCGATCTCAACACCTGGCACGGGTGCGGATTTTCCGACCTCCCGCTAGCGAGGCCGGACACCCGGCTTCCGAGCCCGGTCCGGGGCCCCCGGTAGTCCCAAGGGCTCCACGTCGAGAGAGGGGACGTTCCATGGCGGGACGTCATCGCCGAAAGCCGGTCCAGCTTGAGTGGTGGGCGAAGGCGCTGCCCGTGACCGTGAAGGTCATCGGGTCGGGGTTCTACGCCACGTACTGGGGTTGGATGCTCTGGGCCTTGGCCCACGGGCAGGCCGCCGGCCCCTGGTGGTGAACCAGGTGACCGGCCGACCGGCTGCGTAACAAGGCGTTGAACCCTCGCTCTGGCAGGCACTGGGTTCCTCGCCTCGGCCGCCCTCCGCCCGACGGGACGGGGGGCGGTTTGCGTGTACCAGACTCAACGACCCTGGCACACGACATGCTAGGGCCACCATGGCATGGGCTGACGTGCGATGTCGACACCGGTTGAGGCACCGACCCCCGTAGCCAGCCTCGACCAGCGAAGTGCTCTGGCCCCTCGTCCTGCGGCCTCATTCATCAGGACACGAGCGTGCCCGCGCACCGGTCCGTCCGTGCAGCGACCCCACTCGATGTGAGGTCGGCTTACGAGGGCGTGGGGCTGGCCATCAAGTCGCACTGCATGCCCGTGCTCGGCACCGTCGCACTTTCACCGCGCCGTCCCACGCCCGGACACCAGAGCCGCACGAGGCGGATCGGGAATGGGAACGAGGCCCAGGCCTATGCGGATCCGTGCCGCCGGACGAGGAGCAGGGCGGTCTGCGCAGGCTCGGCAGCGCATGTCCCAGGAGCCAGCCTCCCGCTGCTGGCGCTGGATCTCCCAGTCCAGCCGGATGCGCCGGTTCTTCCCGCAGGACCGGCAAATGACCGACCACGGCCTCCTA
The DNA here is from genome assembly GCF_040681095.1 of Streptomyces sp. NPDC051909. Lineage (NCBI taxonomy): Bacteria > Bacillati > Actinomycetota > Actinomycetes > Kitasatosporales > Streptomycetaceae > Streptomyces > Streptomyces sp. NPDC051909. The sequence goes on from NZ_JBFAYA010000030.1 coordinate 14,882, forward strand.
TAGCCGCGGAACGGCTCCAAGGGGGCGTATCCGAGATCATGGGCGGTCTGCAGCGCGCTGTGCTCCAGGACAATCTTCGTCACCGCGGTGTTCTCCGTGGTGGGCTGTTTCCCCATTCCCCGGGCCCGGTCCTCCAGGTACCGGGTGTTGGCTCGGTGCCATGCCCGTACGAGGTCACCGTGATGCTCCGGTGCGATGCCGCACCCCACCAGGAAGGCCCTCACCTGGTTGAGCGTGGGCCGGGAGGTCTGCCGGGATCCGATCCGTTGTGCGGTGGAGTGCGGCAGGCGGCCGAACCACTTCCAGTGGCTCAGCGTCCGCCGCTCCATCAGCCGGTACGACGGGCTGCCCTTCCGCTGCCGCAGATCGACCAGGAAGACGCCCAGTTCGGCGTAGCTGTTGATCTGCTCCACCCCGACCGGCTTGATCTCGGGGCCGCGCCGGCCCTGGCGCTCCCTATAAGCGGCCTTCCACAGTCCTCGGACGACTTCCTGATCAAGGTCACAGGCACTCGCGAACTCCCGCACTACCTCCCAGCTGGACACGTACTTGCCGGCGGCGGCCCGCTGCAGGGTTGTCGCGTGGTACCTGGTGGTGGCCGCCAGCTGGCGGTAGGTGAGGCGTCGGAGGGCCATGCCGTCCCGCAGGTGTGCGGCGAGCCGGCCGGTGACACTGTTCGGGTTCGGGATCGGGTTTGAGGTGCGCCCCACGGCTTGCTCCTCCCGTCACGGCTGACCGACGAGGCGGGCAAGTGCCGCCACGGCTTCGCGCTCGGCCTCCCGGGCCGTGCGGGCCGCGACGGCAAGGTTCATGGCCGTGGCCGTGACGACCGAGGCGCCGGCGGTGCCGCTCAGGAGAATCAAGATCTCGTTGACGTTCAAGCCGAGAGCGGCGAGCAGCACCGCCGACGAGAAGAAGACCGTGGTGACGCTCAAGACGACGGTCTCCCGCGGTCCGATCCGGGTCGCTGCAGGGTAATGCGGTGTCATATCTCCCCAAGAGAGTCCTGTTCGCGGGTTCCCCCGCGACGAGGTGAAGACCCCCGGCAAAGTGCGCACCGGGGGCCGGGCTTCAGCCGGTAAAGCGCTGTCTGCGGGACGGTTGGCGCCGCCCGAGACAGGTGATGCGGACATATGCTGCCAGCAGCTTGAGCCGATCGGGGGACATTGATGCGCGGTGTCCGAGCAGCGAATTCACAGCACGGCGTGGTGCCGTCATGACGTTCCGTAGGTGGGACGGTGGGACATCAATCGCCGTATCGCATCCGCAGCGCGTCTACCAGGACTGATGTGCTGACGGATGCTCTGCTCGGCGGTCCGGCCTGTGTGGTCGCTTCGGGCAGCGGGGGAGAATCCCGCGACTCTGTCCCACTGTCCCTTGCTGCGGATCACGGCGTCTGTCACCATCCGACCGACCCCTCAGAATGGGCTTCAGCCGCCTAGCAGGGTTTCCCGCACGATCGCGTTGGCGCGCGAGACTGCACAAGAGCCGGTCCTCTCGGACCGGCTCTTGCACTTCCTGGAGACACTCCCCCAATTGAGGCCGACACGTCCGGCCCGCCCGCCAGGAAGCCCCGGGAGCACGGTGCTACCCCGTATCGACGAAGGCGTCGCGGGCGCACCGATTCTTCCGGTGAATCCGTTCCCCCGAACGGCTCGTCACCCGACGGCTTCCCTGTACTGCGGCCGTGCCGACCGCTATCCCTGCCGTCGTGATCAAGAACATGGTGCGCGGCCTCGCCGCGCTCTCCCTCGCTCTGGCCCCTCTCGCCGTCCCGCACGGCGCACTCGCCGCACCGAAGGAGCCGGCCTCCGCCGAAGTGCTCACCCTGACCGAGGCCGTCGAGCAACTGCCGATCGCCGATGAGTCCCGGGACGGATACACCCGCGACAAGTTCAAGCACTGGAACGCCGGCCTCGACCTCTCGGACGGCTGCAACACCCGCAACGAGGTGTTGCTGGCCGAGGCGATCGAGGTCCCGACGGTCGGCGCCGGCTGCAAGCTGTCCGGCGGGCTGTGGAAGTCGTACTACGACGAGCAGCTGGTCGACGACCCCGGAAAGTTGGACATCGACCACATGGTGCCGCTGGCCGAGGCCTGGGACTCCGGGGCGAGCGCCTGGACGCCGAAGCGCCGCGAGGCGTACGCGAACGACCAGGACGCCACCACGAGCCTCGTCGCGGTCACGGCCCGGTCGAACCGGCAAAAGGCCGACCAGGACCCGCAGTCCTGGCTGCCCCCCGCCCCTGAAGCGGTCTGCCGCTACCTGTCCGAGTGGGCCGCCACGAAGCTCCGGTGGAGCCTGTCCGCCGATCAGGGCGAGATCGACACCCTGAAGGCCTACGCCGTCGGCCCGTGCGAGAACACGATCGTCCACTACACCCCGGCCGCGTAACCGCAGAGGGCCCCGCCGGTTCGGCGGGGCCGTTGCGTACAGCCGTGCGGTCACGCCCGGCTCAGTCGACGGCTCCTCTCGGGGGGCTGTTCACGTCGTAGGCCGACCACAGTCGTAAACAACTGCTGGCTCATACTCTTCTCCACGGAGGCGAGGCTCAGCCCTAGGTCGTCGGCCGTGGACAACGTGCGCTTCCTGCTGCGGGAGGCGGATGGTGTCGAAGCCGTCGCCTCGGCCTGCGGCAGGCGACGTGCACCCACGCCCATATGGCAGCGCAGCACCGCCCCGGGACGCCACGGGCGAGGAGGCCTCCGCCCAAGTCATGGCGGCGGCCTCCGGTAGGGCTACGTCGTGGTCCACCATGACCAGACCGCGCCCCACGCTGTCCGACCGGCGGCGGAGACGACCCCGCCAACCGCGCACATCACGAGGTAGAACACCACCTGGACGGAGAGCCGTGTCTTGCCCCCGGCAGCCGGGGTCGACATCATGAAGGGGTTCCTCATCGATTCCTCTCAGGGTTGTGTGAGGGCACACAGAGAGCCCCCGGCATAGGGCGTCCAACCTCAACTTGCCGGTGCAGGGCTCTTTTTGTGTGTCCGGGACAGCATGGAAGTCTGCGTCCGCTCAGCGACGAGCGCCGGGCACTCTGCGGTACGGGCAGCGTTGGGAGACAGAGTCCCCCACGCACCAGCCGGAAGTCCCGCCGGGGAGGACGTGAAGCGCCTCACGTCCTCCCGTTCCCGGTGCGTGCACCCAGAATGCACCACACCCCGCACCCCAGAGGGGCCTTGACGGCCCGCCAGAGGAGGTGGGACGGCCCTCAGTTGAAGAAGTACGCCGGTGTAAGGTTTGCAGCTATCTGTGGAAGAATCTGGAAGGGTGGTGCGGACGTGCCCAAGCTGAAGCAGCCGAGGCTCCCTCCGGGGCCGATGAAGGTCCTGAACGACGAGCTGCACGCCTTGCACCGGAGGGCTGGCGAACCTTCGCTCCCCCGAATGTCGGAGCTGTGGATCGAGGAGTGGAAGTCCGGTACCTACGTCACCCAGAGGAGCAAGTCCGGGGTGGCCGCCATGTTCTCCCGCCCGGACCTGCCGCACGGCGAAGCACTGATGGACCTGGTGGAACTCCTGACGGCCAAGTTCATGGGCGCCGACAACAGGGCCGTGAAAGAGCAGCAAGAGCGTTTCCGGCGGCTGCGGGACGCTGCGGCCGGCCAGCGTGATGCGCCCCCCGCAAGTGGTCTGATCGCTGAGCTTCACGAGAAGGCGGCGCAGTACGAAAGCCTCGCCGACGTCGTCGCTTACGCGGAACGGCAGGCCAGGAACTCCTATGTCCCGAGCACTCGGCGGGAGGCCTTCGAGTACGCGGTCACGCGCGCCACCCAGCTCCTCGGCGCAGACGACCCAGTGGTGCAGCGCCTCATGGAGCGCGCCGACCAGGTGTCGGCACCAGACTGGACGGGCGGCCAGAACGGCAGGGCTTGAGATCTCTACTCAGGCCGTGGTGATCTCGGTGCGGCGGGCCCCCTCAGAAGTGGTGCCAGCCCTGAAGTCGTCGCCGAAGAACCGTCAGCCCGAGAACGGGAAGGATGAGACCCCTGCCGGGTGACCCCGCAGGGGCTCGCCTGCGCCCCACAGGGGAAGGGCACGCGACGGTCTAGGTGGGCCACTTCCGGGTCGAGCGCGCACCGGGTTCCACGACGGCCGGCCCCCGGCAGTCCGCCTTCGAGGCTCCGACGTCAGCGACCCTACGGCCGCTGCGGCGAGGGCGGGCACGTTTCCGCTGGTCAGCGCACTGCCTGAGGGATTCAATTCTCCTTCCACAAAAAAGTTCAGCTGGCGTGTGACATTTGCCGGTTCCCCCTGCACAGCAACCCCCTACAACAAGGCATCTCCTCTGGAGACCGCGCGCGTCGAAAGAAGGTCGGCGAGGCCACCGAGGGGGATCAGACGAGGGGGTTTATGCCATGAACTCGGTGCGTACGGACGTGAGCCAGTCGGCCACTGCGGAGGCTGCGGCGGGCCGGCCTCTCGCCTTCACCCAGCGCTCGCGGACGTCGTCCGGATCGGAGTTAAGCGCACCTGCGAGCTTGTCGACCAACTCCCAGGTGGGCAGGCGCCGCCCGGCGAATGCGTCGTTGCCGTGCTGCGTTCCCGTGACCGCCGCGCCGCGCTGGAGGTCAAACGTGCCGAGCCCGGCGCCGGCGGCGGGCAGGGGCGCACCGTCCCCGGCGCCGCATGGGTGACGGCGTCGTGCGCTGTGCCGGGCTGGGGTCTGCCTCAAGGTGGAGAGTGCAGACCCGAGCTGCGGCCCGTCCGGGTGACGCCCGCGTAGGTCTACCGGGCTGGCACCCGCGGGGGGTCCTTGCGACAGGAGGGCCGCGTCTAGCCGTTGCCCATGGCCATCGCGTTGCCCTCGACCCACTTCAGGACGTCTCGGGTACGCCGGTCCTCGCCGAATTGTTCCAGCATCCCGGCTACGAGGGGGGCGAGTTCGACGGCGCCTTCGGCGTCCTCCCGCGTGAGGCGGCGCCAGGCGGCGTGGGCGTTGCGGGCGGCGGCGAGGGTGTCCTGTACGGGTTGGGCGCCGGCCTCGCGGCGGCGCAACGCGGTGTGGACGAGCAGTTCGACGGTGTCGTACCAGTCGGTGCCCTGGCGGAGCGCGAGGGAGGCGCGGAGGGTCGCGATGTTGACGGTGTGGGGGTGGAGCGGGCCGTAGCGGTGCGACAGCTCGTTTTCGAGCTTGGCGGCGAGGGTGGCTGCGGCAGACGGGTCGCCGGCGCTCTCCGCGGCGCGCAGGTCGGCATAGAGGGGCTGGTGTTCGGGTGGGAGGGGCGCGGTCCAGTCAGGCGCCGGCAACACGGCGGGGGTGGTCGGGGGCGGGGCGTGCACGGCCGGCGCCGCGGGCGGTGTCGGCTGCGGTACGGCAGCCGCGGGCGCCGGGGCGGGCGGGGGCGGTGCGGGGTGGGGCATCTGCAGGGTGAGCACCTTGCCGTCGGTGTTCATGATCATCGGCCAGGTGGTGCCGTCGGGTTCCTTGGCGAGGAAGCGGACTGGGCGTCCGTGCAAGGCGGCCTTGACGTAGATCTCGGCGAGGGCGGCGCGGCGGGAGGCTTCGGGGTCGGCGGAGGCGCCGGGGACGGGCTCGCCGTCGATGTACGCGCCGGTGGCGGTGAGGGTGACGGTGTAGACCGGCTCGGCGGGGACCGTGTCGGGGTTCATGGGCATCGTGCTCCCTCTATCCGCCCTTGGGGAAGTACGGCGGGGCCCACCCGAGGTAGGTGGCTCCCCACTTCTTTTCGATGTCGGTTGCCGGGACGACGTCGATGTATCCGGGCCGTCGGATGTCGTTGCTGGCGATTTCTCCGTTGCCGAGGTAGACGGCGACGTGCCCGGCGCGTTGTCCGGTGTCCCAGTACATCAGTGCGCCGGGCGGGGGGTTGCGGTCCTTGTCGTGTTTCATGGACGGGGGCATTTCCTTGTAATGGTCAATGGCGTAATTGACGCCGGAGTATGACCATCCGTAGGTTCTGGCGACGAATGCGAGGCAGAGTCGGTACCACTGCTGTCCGGTGTTGGGTGCCTGTGTTTTCGCCCAGGTGATGGCGTCGGCGGTCGATCGCGGGTTCTTGACGTTCGCCGGCCAGTTCGCGGCGCCGTCGTGGAAGGGCTCGCCGGGCTTGCCCGGGGTGCCGCCATCGTCGGGGTAGCACTCTTCGGGGCCGGCGGGCTCGCCGGACGGGCCGGGGGCGCCGGTGCCTCCTCCGCCGGGCTGGACGGGGCCGGTCTGTGCCTGTCGCAGCAGGTTGAGGCCCGCTTGGGCGGCGATCTCCCGGGCGGCGCCTTCCTGACCTGCGTACAGCTTCTCGTACTCCTTGGCTGGGCGCTGGACGGTGGCCGCGGCCTTCCACAGCGGCATGGACTCCCACCCGCGGATGTCGGCGAGGCCGCGTGGGCTGCCGGAGTCGGCGCCGAAGAAGAACATCTTCGAGGCGTATTCGGGGTTGAGGATCTGCTCGCGTGTTCCCCATCCTTGAGAGGGGCGCTGCTGGAAGAGTCCGAGTGAATCCCGGTCGCCGTAGTCGATGTTCAGGAGCTGTGATTCCTGCAGGGCGGTCATGAGGCCGACGAGGGTTGCCTGACCCGACATTCCGCCGTGTTCGGCAACTTTGTCTATGGCTTTGGCGTTTTCGATCTGCTTCTTTCGAAGACTGCCGTCGGCATTCTGTCCCGTGCCCGGCCCGGAGCTTCCCGGGAGGTCGGCTCCGGGCTGCCCGCGGTCGCCGCACGAGTCGCCGTAGGCCTTCGCGTTTCCCCCGCCGAGCAGGCCGGTGATCATCAGGAAGATCAGGAACACCGCGGCTGCGGGTATGGCGAGCTTCAGTTTGGCCCCGGTGCCGGCGACGTCGGCCGCCGCGCGGAGCGCGTCCCTCCCCTCCACGCGCTACACCCCCAGGACCCGGGCGACCCGCCATTGGCCGTCGGTGGCGGTCAGTTCGCACTGCAGCACGGTCGTCTCGGAGTACGTGGTGTAGCCGACGACGTCGACCTTCGCCGTGACGGTGCGCCAGACCCGCAGCGGGTTGTCCGGCGGCAGCTGTCCGCCGGCGGGCTTCACGGTGACCGTGGAGACCGTGGAGATGCCGCCCCGGGAGACGAGGCGCTCGAAGGCGGGGTCGTCGCTCTGGCTCAGGTTCTCCACCAGGGCCGGGGTCGCCCACGGTGCGGCGCGGCGGACGGCGCCGGTGTGGTCCTGGTCCTCGGGCGGGTTGCGGGTGAGGTAGTGCCGGGCGAACTGCTCGGCCACGGTCTCCGGGTCGGAGAGGTCCACCGTCGCGCTCGGCGCCGGCGGGGACGGCGCCGGGGCGGTGGGGGCGGGCGGCTTGTCGTCGGCCGCGGACGGGGCTGCGGTGGGAGCGGCGGCGACGTGGCCGGCGCCTTCGTCGCGGCCGGTGATCCAGTCGGGCCCGAGGCGGGCGAACACGCCGACGCCGAGCAGCACGGCCACGATCAGCAGGGCGGCGCGGGCGCTGATCGGCTCACGCCGCCGCTCTTCGGCGATCCACTGCGCGGTGCGCGCCCGTTCGGCCTGGCGGTGTGCGCGCCGGGCGCGGCGGCGGCGGCGGCCGCGCTCGTCGTCGACCTCCTCGGGGTAGTCGTATCCGGCTTTGAGGAGGTCCCGGAACTCCTGCGGCGTCCGGGGCTGGTCGTCCTTGGCCATGGGCTACCCCTCCCTCTGTGCGGGCACGTCGCGGCGGCGGGCGGGGCGGCGCGGGGCGGGCCGGGACGGCGTCGTGCGGCGGGCCGGGGCCGCGCGGCGGGCGGGCGGCGGGGGCTGCGTCGCGCGCTGCCGTCCGGGCGTGGGTTCGGTGTGCTGCGGGGTGGGCGGTGTGCTCTCGCGGATCACGCGGGCCTCGATGGCGCGGGGGCCGGGAGCGCCCGGTGCCGGCGCCTGCCGGAAGGTCCCCGTCGGGGCTGTCGAGGTCGAGGCGCCGCCCGTGGGGGCCGCCGGCTTGGCCGAGGCGTTGCTGGCGGGCTTGGCGGTCGCGGCGACGTCGCCGGTGCGGGTGGCCGCGTGCATGGGCAGCGGGCCGGGCCCGCGTACGGGGGCGGGTGTCTTGCGGGTGCGGTCGTCGGGAATCGACGGCGGGGGCCCGGCGAGGCGCTCCTTCTCCTCGGGCACACGGTCGGGTTGCGCGCTGCGGCCTGAGCCGCCGGGCAGGGGGGTTGGGCGGCGGAACGGGACGCGGCCGACGAGGGCACCGGAGGTGCCGCCGCCTCCACCCGTGCCGGGGCCGTTGTCTCCCCCGCCGCCTCCGCCTCCGTCGCTCCCGCCCGCGGATCCGCCGCCGGGGCGTGTGCGGACGGGGGCGTTGTGCTGGCCCTTGCCACGTCCGCCGCGGCCGCGACGGCGCAGGGCGCGGGTCGCGCTGCGGGTGGCCATCATGCCGAGCATGGTGCCGATCGGGGAGGAGGTGGCGCCCGCGACGCCGACGATCGATTCCATGATCTTGCGGAACTTGAACGCCATGACGGCGGCCGCGATCGACAGGCCGGCGGACGGCACCCACTGGAACGTGGAGAACATTTGCGTGCTGACGACTTGGACGACGAGGACGCAGCCCAGGGTCATGGTGGCGATGAAGGACTGCAGGGTGAGGCCCAGGAGCTGGTCGAACCAGCGCAGGCCCCACTGCCGGGGCCTTCCGGGGATCACCCACAGGCAGGCGAAGACGACGCCGGCGACCAGGAGCATGAGCGACCCGATCAGGGAGGCGAGCGAGGCGAAGGCGAGCGCGAGCACCAGGGCCGCGAAAATCAGCAGGACGATGAGGGCGGGGATCAGCACGGCGATCCGGCCCACCGGGTTGTGGCCGGCCCGCCAGTTCGCCGAGTCCGCCCCGACCGTCTGTTCCTTGACGTTGGCCTGCAGCCATTCCTTGCGTGCTTCCACCGAGGGGCCCTGGTCGAGCAGGTCTTTGCCGTACTTCTGGCAGGCTTCGAGGGAGCCGAACTCGGCCAGGCACCAGGGATCGGCGACGTAGGCGCGCCATACGGCGTCGCTGGACCGGCGCAGCATGTCGTCGCGGCCGTTGCCGGTGTAGGTCGGCTCGTGGCCGAGCTTGAACGGGAACTCCTGCTTGCCCTGGGCGATCCCGCCCGCGGTCGCGTTCAGTGCGACCGAGGCGCCGACCTGCCGGGTGGTGTCGACTCCGTCGACCCAGACCTGCGGGGTGCTCAGCAGGGAGACGGACACGACGCCGGAGACGAAGACCCACGCGATCTGGCTGAGGCCACCGCCTCCTCCGCCTTCGCGGTGCTTGGCGAAGGCGACGAGGCCGCCGACCGCGAGCGCGGCCGGCAGGAGTGTGGTCGACAGTCCCTTCGCGGCGCCGCCGATGGTGCTGGTGAGCGCACCCTGCAGTTCCGGTACCGAGGTGAGTCCGAAGATCCACTTGACGATGACGACCACCGCGGTGCCGATGATGACGATCATGGCCATCAGGATTCTCGCGACGGTGTCGCCCATCGGGTCGAGGATGTCCCACCGGCCGAAGTCGGAGTCGAGCATCCACAAGTTGGGGTTGGTGTACTCCTCGTAGAGGGTCCCCTGGCCCTTGGGGACGGTCGTCTCCGGGGAGGGCAGGAGGTCGCCGATGCCCACGGGGTCGATCGTCTCGGCGTGGGCGGTCCCGGAGGCCACCATCAGGGTGGTCAGGGCGAACAGGACCGGGATGGCGAGCGTCCGCAGCGGCAGACGTGTGGAGAGTGCGGCCACGGCTTCTACCCCCCGACGAGTGCGTCGCGGATCGGGTCGCCGTGCGCGGCGTCGCCGTCCTGTACGTCCTCGCTCTGGTCGACCCGCCACACGCCGGCCTCCTTCACGACGCGCAGGGCCGTGCGCACGGTGCTGGTCTCGGTCGGCCAGGTCACGGTGTAGCTGAGGAGCACACCAATCCCAGCCGGGTGCTTGCCGGACGCGGGAACGTCGACCGGGGCCCCTTCGGTCTTCACCGGCCCGGTGGAGGCGCGCTCCGGGCCCGAGGGCGTCGGCCTCGTCGGGAAGGGCTCCATGGTGGAGCCGTCGGCGTAGGTCGGCGGGTCGTACGTCGAGGCCGACGGGGACGGCGTCGAGGACGGATTGGTGGTGGGTGTGGCCGAGGGGGCGCGGGTGAGGCGGGTGGCGCACTGCTCGACGGTGCCGCGGCGCAGCCGGGTGGTGCTCAGCTCACAGGCCCTGCGCCAGTCGTCGGCGTTGGCGGCCTGCTGGTAGTCGCGGGCGACGGCGAGGACGGCGGCGGCCGGATCTGCCGTCTCCTTCTTTTTGGGGTCGTCGGCGGTGTCGCTGCATCCGGTGAGGGCGAGGCCGGCGGCGAGCAGTAAGGCGGGCGCGAGAGCGTGACGGCGGTTCATGCAGTGACCTCCTCGTACCGGGCGGCACGGTCGTCTCCGGCGTCGTCCAGCCGGGGGGTGGTGTCGAGCAGGGCCAGCAGCTCGGCGGTGGGGATGTCCCACTGAACGGTGGCGGTCTGGAATCGGCGGTCGCGGACGATCGCGTGTCCGTGGCGGACCTCGCCGTCGGGTTGCAGGCCGATGGACTGGATGAGGTCGCGAGTGTGCTTGCCGGGTGGCAGGTTCAGCAGCTCCGCGAGCGCGTCCTGCTGCACCGGGTTGGTGAGCTGGAAGCCCACCACGGTGGTCAACTGCTCCACCACGCCGACGAGGTGGGACAGGGACTGGGGGTCCTGGGTGTCGAGCACGAGCGCCGTGGACAGCGCCCGGCCCACGCGGGCGATGTACTCCAGGAAGGCGGCGCCTTCCCGTGTCGCGGTGAGCACGTGGACCTCGGGGACTGCCACGACCTTGCGCAGGCCGCGCAGATCCTTTCGGCCGGCGGTGGTGATGCCGTACGCGAGCATCGAGTGCATCAGCGCCACGGACATGCGCTGCAGCACATTCCAGTCCTCGCGGTCATCGTTCGCGCCGGGCAGGGACAGACCCGGGATCTGCACCACCCAGATACCGGGCTCGGGCGACAGCGGCGGGGCGCCCTCGGCGGGGCGACCCATGAACGGGGAGCCGATCGCCGTCTGCGAGAGTTCGAAGAGCGCTTCGCCGGTCTCCCGCGCCAGCGGGTCTTCGGAGCGGCGCAGGTAGTCGATCACCTTCCACGTCGCTGGATCGCCCTGCGCGATCACCTGGTTCACCGCGTGCTGCACCGGGGTTTCGGCGCCGCGGGCACGCAGGTGCGGGGGCATCGCGATGCCGAGCTGTGCGGGCACCTCGATCTGGGCGCGCTCGGCGCCTTCCTTGTCGAGCAGCTTGAACAGGTCGGCGACGCCGGCGAAGCGCGGCCCGGTCTCGATCAGGTGCGCGTTGAGGCCGTAGCGGCGGCCTGCGGCGACGACGCCGCCCATGTCGCCCTTGAAGTCGAGCGCCAGCACGAAGGCGCCGCGGAAGGCCGCATCGAGCATGCTCATCATGAGCGAGAGCGTCTTGCCGCGGCCGGAGCGCCCGTTGAACAGGGTGGTGGTGGCGTCGCCCTTCTCCGAGCCGATCGTCAGATCGTTGCGGTAGACGCCCGGGGTGGAGCCGGTGAGGTAGCCGACGATCGGGCCTTCGTCGTCGCCGACTTTCGCGCCGCCCCACCACCAGGAGCCGGCCAGCGCGGTCACGTCCCGGGTGTGCCCGAGGTCGGGCACGCGGAGCTGGTCTCCGGCCTGGACCTCCAGCCACAGCTCGCGCTGCTCTTCCTCGCCCACGCCGACCTCGATGCCGGCGCCGCCGTAGTAGGTGACGACGGCGTCCACGCGGGCGCGCAGGTCGTCCAGGGAAGTGGTGCTGGTGACGATGAGGCGGGGGTGGTCCTCCACCAGGGTCACGTCCTCGCGGCCCATGTCCCGGATCAGGCCGGCCATCACGCCCTCGGTCTCCTCGACGGCGCGGCCGGGGTCTTCGGCGGAGTGCTGCGAGGCCGAGCGGCGCTGCTCCTTGGCGAGGCGGCGAGCTTCGTCCGCTTTCTTCATCGCCTCGCGCTTCGGCATGACCTTGAAGCGCAGCGAGGCTTCGGGCGACACGGGCAGTATCAGGCTGGCGGGGTCGACGTCGTCGTCGAGGTCGCTGTCATCGATGTCCGGCACGTAGGTGATCTCGGACAGGGCGCGCAGCCATTCGCCGGCGCCCGGGCTCTCCATCGTCTCGGGGAAGCCGGACATGGTGAGGATCGCGACCCAGGCCGTGGTCTGGCCGGTCGCGTCCATGACCCGCAGGTGGTCGGGGAAGGGCAGGACGCGGCCGCGGGTGAGCGCGGCGAGCTTCGCCCCGGTGATCAGGCCCCCGGTCGCCGAGGGCAGCGGGGTGGTGCGGTGCTGCTCGCGGGCGACCATCCACGCCAGCATCTCGACGGCGGCCGGCTGCGCCCGCCACGGTGTCGCCTCCAGGCGGCGGCCGAGCCGGCGCATGATGGCGTCCAGCCGGGCGAGTTCCTTGTTGCTGACGGCGGTCGAGGCGACGCCGAGCGCGCCGGCCACGCTGCGGCGGCCGGCCGCGGCCGCCTGGCCGGTGCGCTCGGTGATCCGCACGCCCATCAGCAGGTGCCGGGAGGGCAGGGCGATGTGGTCCAGGCGCTCCACGCGCATGCCGGCCCACTCCTGCCACCCGCCGGCGGTGAATAGCCGGGCGGCCTCGTCCATGTAGTCGCCGGCGACCAGCGGCGACCACAGCACCTTCAGCTGCACGTCACTGCCCGCAAGGGTCTTGGCGAGCGCGGCGGCGGCCTCGTCCAGTTCGCCGTCTCGCGCACTCTCGCTCATTAGGTCGGTGTTGCTGCTGGACAGCGTGAACCAGGCCTCCGCGTGGGTGGTGGTGACCACGAGTCCGTCCGCGAGGGCGACGTAGTGGGGGGCCGGGGCGCTGCGGTCGCCGCCCACCCCGAGGAAGTTCCCGATCCGTTCGATCAGCTTCATGCCGTCGTCTCCCCCGTGTTCGTGCGTCCGCCGCGTCCGCGGGCCCGGTAGACCGCGTCCGGTCCGTACAGGCGGGGCCGGGCATCCAGCGTGATCGGTGCGCCGGCCGTGATGACCGGCGTATCGGTGTCCGTCTCGTACTCGCGGCGCCGGCGTACCGACTCACGGCGCAGCGCATCGCCCTTGGCACCCCAGCGGGCCCGGCGCGGAATCCACTCGCTGCGGGTCGCGGCGCGCCGGCCGCCGCACACGATCGGCCGGTGGCCGAGCGTCAGGTAGCGGATGGCGAGCGCCCAGTTCGTGATGTTCCAGCGGCGGTCGTTCTTCCGGCTGCGCTGCGTGCCGAGGACGGCGACCAGCAGCGGCGGCAGGAAGTACGCCGTGAAGGTGACCCGGGACGGCAGGCCGAAGAGCAGCAGCAGACCGCCGGTCCACACGGCGTACAGCACGAAGCCGAGCACGAGGGCGCGGCGCGGGGCTCCTTCGCCGAGGTCGAGCCCGAGGAGTTCGTGCTGTCGGGTCTCGATGTCGAAGTGGCGGGTGTAGGTGGTGCCGGTGCGCATCTCAGGCTTCCCGGATCTTGTCCCACAGGTCACCGAGCAGGCCGCGCATCTCGCCGGGGAACCATACGAAACCGGCTACGAACACGGCGGCCACGGCCATGGTGATCATGCCGCCCCAGTCGTCCTTCAGGAAGTGGCGGAAGGCCCGCAGCCCGAGGAACGCGGCAAAGAGGTTGCCGACGACCAGCAGGACCCAGCTGCTCAGCGCGGCGCCGTCGGTGAGGGCGGCGAGCGTCACGACGTCGTGGTGCATGGGGTTTCCCCTTCAAGATGAGCGGTAGACGGGGCAGGGCGGAAGGGCGGCGGTCACGCGGTTCCGCCGTGGACGGCGGCGACCTGCCAGCGCTGTGCGTCCGCGGAGGCGACCCGCGTCAGTTCGACGCGGTAGGTCTGCTCGAGCTGGGCGCCGCCGATCTGCCACCTGACGCGGGCGGTGCCGCTGCGGTCGGCGCCGCTGCCCTTGTCCGCGGTCCAGGACGCGACGTCGACCAGCGAGACGCCCGCCGGGAGCGGGGGCACGGAGGCTCCCGGGGCGGTGACCGCCTCGGTGTCGCCGGCGGCGTACGCGGTGAAGAACTTGGTGACGGTCTCGGCGGTCTGCTCGCCGAAGGCCGAGTCCGCCTCGGGGCCGGCGAGTTCCGGGGCCTTGGGGCCCGTCTTGGGGACGCCGACGATGCCGGGCGGGCCGGTGACGACGACCCGGCCGCCGGCCTGGACCACGGGGACGTCCAGGCCGAGCCAGTGGGCGGGGAGCGTCGGCGCGGGCGGTGCCCCGGGCTTCGGGGGCGCGGCCGGGCCGGCGGGGCGCACGAGGACGTCGACCCGGACGCGGGCCTGGTTCTGGGCGGCCGGGGTGACGGTGCCCGGCTCGACGGCCAGGACGTCCTGCTTGCCCTTGCCGTCCCATCCCGCCTTCGTGTCGGCGCCGTCGGGCATCACGGCGGCGAGCAAGGCGGCCCGGGTCTCGGGGGTGGCCTCGTCCCAGGACAGGTAGGCGCGGGCGTAGCGGGAGGCGACGGCCTGGGCTTCGTCGGCCGGGTAGGCGGGGCCGGGCTGCGCGGGGGCGGCCGACTCGACGGGGTCCGGTGCCTTCTTCGGGATGAGCACGCTTTTCGCGCCGAGCAGGGCGAAGGCGGCCACGAGGGTCCACAGCACGCCGCGGCCGAACCGGCGGGCGAACGCCGAGCCGGAGCGCTCCTCGACGGTGGCCCACGGCGCGGCATGCTCCGCAGCGGGGCGGGTGTCCAAGGCGGGCGCGGGAGCGGTCGGGGCGGTGCGCTGTTGTAAGAGTTGCTGGGCCGCGGTCTCCCACGGGTTGACGGCCGGCTGCGGCACGGCGCTCTGCGGGGCTAAGCCCTGCTTCGCCCTCTTCCGCTGCTTCTTCCGCTCCCAGTCCCCCGGGTCCGGCAGTCCGAGCACGCGCCGGGCGGTCGGTCCAAGTGGCGGCATTTCCCCGCAACCTCCCCCTAGGTATACGTCGGGTCACTGACCCTAGACCTGCTGTTGACAGGTGGTCAAAGAAGTTCGTAAGCAGTCAAGTTGCCCCGAGCAGGGCATTCCGGAGACTCTGCCTCCCCTGGGGGCGGGCGTCATGAGTACGGACACTCACGTCCCGGAGGGGCGAGCACTACAGTGCGGGCCCATGCAGCACAACGACCGGACAGCGGGGGCGTAGCGGTGAAAATACGGGGCTCGCTCGTTCGGGAACTCCGCCGCAAAAAGGGATTCCGCACACAATCCGAATTGGCGCTGGCAGTGGGTTGCTCCCGCAGCACCGTGACCACGTGGGAGGCGTCGCGTGCGCTACCCCTGCCTCACCGACTTTCCCGGCTCGCCACTCTATTGGGGGTCTCCCCGGGGCAGCTGATCGAGGAATTATCCGAAGAGTCAACGCTGCGCGGTCTCCGTCTTGCCGCAGGTCTGCGGCAGGCGGATGTGGCAAGAGCTCTTCACCTCAGAGGAAAAGGCACATACAGCGATGTGGAGCGGGGCCGGCAGTCCATTCCTACGCGCTGGATTCCCACACTTGCGCGGCTCTTCGCGCAGAGGGAAGTCACGATCCGGAGATTATCCGCGGCGCCCCTTCATGGGGCGC
Organism: Streptomyces sp. NPDC051909; assembly: GCF_040681095.1. Classification (NCBI taxonomy): domain Bacteria; kingdom Bacillati; phylum Actinomycetota; class Actinomycetes; order Kitasatosporales; family Streptomycetaceae; genus Streptomyces; species Streptomyces sp. NPDC051909. The sequence goes on from NZ_JBFAYA010000030.1 coordinate 30,403, forward strand.
AGTGACGTATAGCGGTTCAATGGGTTCTCTCTGCGGATCACATCGAGCGCAAGGGGCCAGAGGGTGGCCAGAATGACGGCTGCCAGACACGCCATTCCTCCGAGCGTGACCCATCCGACGAGGAGTCCGGGAAAGTCTGCATAGACACTACTGGCGGGTTCCACATCCCAGGATGCGAGCGTTTCCCCGATCACGGGGATGCGGGAGCGGTCGCCGCCCCACCAGTACCCGGAAGGGCAACCGGAGAGGAATCCGACCAGCGTCACGGCGGATCCCGCAGACGTCACCAAATCCGCTGCGCTGCGTCGCTTCGAGGCTCGGCCTATGATGGCTTCTGCCGCAGCCGTGACGTCTTCCTCTTCCGGCACGATTCGGGTCCCCGATGTCGTGTCAGGCCCGCGTGCTTTCCTGCCAGCGGGCGACCCAGTCTTTCAGCTCTTCCTCGGTGTAGTAGGTGGTCCGGCCGTCCGTCACCCCTTCGGGGAAGGCGATGCCCCGCTCCTCCGACCGCTTCTTGTACTGGCGAGCGGTGGAGTGCTTCCACGGCACGATGCCCGCGGCGCAGGCCTCGGCGAGCGAGTAGGTCTCGGGCAGGGCAGCGTCCTCGGCGGCCTCGCCCTTGGCACCCGCCACGGTCACACGAGCAGTCACACCAGCCGTGCCTGGCGCTGCGGTCACATGCGCTGAGCTGGCCGAATGGGGCGCTTGCCCCGCCGCTGCCGCGGGTGTGACCGAGGACGGGGCGTCGGGCCCGTACTTGCCTCCAGGGAGGAACGCGCCCACGGCGGCGACCAGGTCGGCCTCCTTCAGGATGTCGCCGGTGATCCACGGGGCGATCTCGCCGGCATCGAACCACGCGGGCGCCGGCGGGCACGCCGCGAGGTGTTCCGCGACCCGGGGCGTGATGTAGGCGGGCTGGAATTCCCGAACGAACAGATGGTCCGCGTCGGGAGCCTGCCGCTTGTCCGCGAAAGCGCCCCGGCCCTTCACGGTCGTGTCGTACTGGACGACCGGGGTGGACTGTCCGAACGCGACACCCCAGGAAATCCGGTCCTGAAGTCCGACGACAATCTTCGTGCCGATCTGAGAGCGCTCCATCGTGCCACCGAAGAACGAATTTGCGAACTGCTGCGTTCCGACGACGATACGGTGATCGCTGGACCGGCCCTGGAGAAGGATGATCGAGAACCAGTCCAGGAAGGGAGGCGTTCCCTTCCCCTTGAGTCCGTACCGCCACCACACGTAGGCCATTTTGATCAGAGTGGGAAGCTCGTCAATGACGAGCAGCCGCGGAATGAGCTGCGCCCGCGCACCCGGTGCCGCGTCCTTACCCATCGCGGCCTCGGCCGCCATCATCGACACCATGAACTCGCCGAACGCACCGATGCACGACCGGACTGTCTTGTGCACACGGACACCGGAATGCCCCTCGGCCTCGATGAGACTGTTCTGCTTAGTGTCGAGAATGTCGATCAGCTCGCCGTGCTGCCGGCCGTGCACGATCGGAATGTAGAGAACGGTCGACTTACCCGAACCGGTATCCCCGCCCACACCCCAGTGCGGGGTGGCGCTCTGCGTCTGCACCATCACGTCCACAATGCGGTTACCTTCGATGGCCTGACCCACGAAGACCTCGAACCGGTTACCGGTCGGCTTCCATTCCACGTAGGCGGGCAGGACCGGCTTCTCAGCGGGCTTCGGCTTCCGGGTCCACTGCACGTACTGGCTCGCCCCCGAGCGCTCCCACTGCGCCACCCATTCCCCGGGCACGCGGGTGTCGACCACATGCTGAAGGGCGCCCATGGAGTCCTTGCCGCCCATCCACTCCAGGGGCAGACGCAGAACGATCCGGGCCCCTTCACCTGACAGGTCACCATCGAGCCTGAGCCATTTTCCGCGAGGCTCATTTTCGTCAAGTCGAAGGACCTGACGGGCTCCCGCCCACACCGCGGGGCCGAGCAATTCGTCATCGGTCGGCGTGCGCGGCGTCCACCACGCGAATCCGCCGGGCCCGGCGAGCGCGACCAGAAACACGACGACCGCGGCGCCGATCAGCACGGTCACGGTGGCGTCCGGGTGCCGCCACAGGCCCCACGCGGCGGGGAGGGGGGCGAGGCGTACGAGGGAGCGGGCCGCCTGCGGCCAGCAGCCCCACACCGCCAGGGCACGGCCCATGCTCCCGAGCGCCCGGAAGGGCAGCGCCAGCGCGCGCAGGACCGGGGACGGCCGGGCACCGGTGGCGGGCTTCGCGAGCGACATTGCGGGCTCGGCGGCGCGTGGGGCGGGGACGGCGGCGACGTCGTCGACCGAGTCGCCGCCGTCGGTCCGGATGCCCGAGCGCCACCAGGTCGCCGTGCTGCGCGGCTCGCCGCTCAGGTCCCGGCCGGCGACGTACCGGCCGATGCCGCGGAAGAAGCCGCCCACGACGCGCTCGATGGCCCGGTTGAATTCCTCGTTCGGCCGACGGCTTCCGCCCTTGCCCTTGTCGTTGGCGACGTACGCCAGGACGGCGAGCGCCGCGAGCACGCCGCCGCCCCCGGGCAGTGCGTAGCCGGGCAGGTCCATCCCATCCCACGGGGCCGCAATGTCGATCAGCACCGGTGTCCCCCTCGTCCGTGATCGTGTCGACCCTATGCCGCATGCCGGCCTGGTTCCCGCGTGCTCACTGACCGGGCGACTCGTCACCGCGGGACGGCTGATGCTCCGTGATCGGTGGGCGTGGTCCGCCGACTCCGTCGTTGTTGCAGCGCTCCGTGGCGCAGGTTGATGGCTGTTCGCTGCGCTGGTCAGCCGCTCCGCTTCCCTGCCCCTGGACGAGGAGGACCAGAAGTGTCACCACGACCGCGCCCACCGTGATGGGCGTTGCCAGTTCCTTCCATTTGTGGGCCGCGTATGCAGCCAGCAGGCCGACCAGGAGCAAGACAATGACGTTCAGGTCGAGATGCCAGGTGTTCATCCCTGTGCCTTTCGGCTCGGGCCTGCTCGCCGCACTGTCCAGGTGGGGGCGAGCAGGCTCTGCTCGTAAGCCCCGGGCGGAGGTGCCAGGAGCCAGCCACTCCTGCGGGAGGGGCGCAGGGCTCCTGACATGCGAATGAGCCCGACACCTCTCCTTAAGGAGTGGTTCGGGCTCCTGGCTCGCGGGGCGAGCTAGAAAGATGTTCTGGCCTGCTGGGGTGCCATGCAATTATCCGGCGTCGTTTCGTCATTGACGAAACAGCGGCTAGTCCGGCGGCTCGTCCAGGGATGCAGCATGGATCCTGTACTGCACAACCGTGAGCAGGGACTTCAGCCCTGCCTCAAGGTCCAGCAGTTCCTGCATGGACGCCCGCGTTCTCCCCGTGTGGATGTCATCCCGGAGGTCTGACAGCCGCGCGGTGATGGCGGAAGTCTGAGACCAGGAGCGGTAGTCCTCCAGCTTGCGCTGCTGATGGGCGGCCTGCTTGCAGGTGGCGGAGCAGTACAGCGGCGGCCGACCAGTCCGAGCTCGGGGAATGAACCGCCCCTCACAGTGGGCACACTCACGACTTTCATCTGGTTCAGGCTGAAACGTGAACTTCCTCCTGTAGCGCCGTCTGCACGCCTCCGAACAGAAGAGTCTCGGTTTCCCACGTGGTGACTCGTACGGCACCGTCCAGCTGTTCTCGTTGCATTCCTGGCACCGGCGAACCAGCCCCGGCGGCTCGCTGGTCTCGTCTTCGGCCATGCCCTCAACGTACTGGTGAACGCCCACTGACACGGTCGCGCTGGCCGCCTGCTACTGGCGGTCGGCGGGCTGGCGGGTACTCGGCGACCGCATTGCGGAGGGAAAACGGCAACGCGGGCAGCTCCGGGCCTTCGCCGATGGTGGCCTTCCCTCCGTTCACCGCGCCGCGAGTGATCCCCACACTCATCGACATTGATCAAGTCGCGTGGCGGCGTCAAGGACGTCGCACAGCACCGCGAGGTCGTGGTCCAGGGTGGTTTGCGGGTCGTTGGCGAGGGTCTTGGGGATGGCGAGCACGCATCCGGTCACGGCGAGCACCGCAGCTTTCTGCTGTGCGGTGAGCCAGTCCGCTCCGGCCAGGGTGTAGGTGACGTCGAGCCGTTCCCGCAGGCCTTCGGCGACGCCTCCGAGGCCCCATGCGGCGACGTCGTCCCGGTCGTCGGGGTCGAGGCTGGACATCGCCTCTTCCACGGCGTCGGCCAGGTCGCCGACCCATCCGTCCGCGGATCCGGGTAGGGCGCGGAGCCATGTGGCGGCGCGGTGGCCGGCTTCGGCGGCCGCGTCGAGCTCGGCCGCGGCCGCCGCCTCCATGTCGAGTGCGGCGGCCGCGTCGGTGTCCTCGTGGTCGAGGTCGGCGTGGGCGGTGTAGTCGGTGGTCATGACCGGCTAACGGTCGTCGGGTGCCGGCGGTCGCGGGACTGCCGGCACCCGATGCCGGTCACCGGCGGCGGGCCAGGGCGAGCACGCCGGCGACGGCGCCGACCACACCGGCCAAGGCAGCCGTCACCTCCCGCAGACCCGGGTGGTCGTGGAGGAGGTCACCTCCAACGACCAGGACGAGGACGGCGGTCACGAAGCGGTGTCCGTACGCCGCCCACGGGCGGGCCGGCTCCGAGGCGGGGCGGGCCGCCGGCCGCGGGTCGGAGGCGGGGGTGGGCAGGTGGGTGGTGGACACGGCGGTCTCCCTCGGTTGACGGGTGGCACCGAGCGGTGCGGATCCGTACTGAAACGGAGTTGGGGGTTAGCCGCGCAAGCCCCGTCATCGTGGACAGCACAACGGCCGTATTCGATACCCTGACCTGCGGTTTTCTGGGTCAGGGGTATTGAATACGGCCTGGAGCACAGCTAGACGAGTTATTCCGAAGGGCTCAGGCGAGTTGTTTGTGCATGACGATGCATGGGCGGCCGTGCTGGTTGTCCGCGCGGCGGTCGATCTCCTGCCAGCCCAGGGCGCTCCAGAAGGCCAGGGAGGTCGGGGTGTTCTCCAGGACGGCCAGCCGGATGCCGTCCCGGCCTTCGCCCCGGAAGCGTTCTTCGACGAGTCCGGCCAGCAGTCGGCCGATGCCCTGGCGGTGGATGTCGCCGTGCACCAGCAGCAGTCCGATCCAGGGCTGGTCGTCGGCGGGATGACGGTCAAGCAGGCAGAGAAGGCCGACGAGTCGTCCGTCCTCGTCGCGGGCGATCAGAACCTCGCAGCCCTCAGTGTCGGCCTCTTCCCGCAGGTCGGCTTCGACCCGGTCGGCCGGGATGTGCTCGGGATCGTATTCGCCGGCGGCGCGGCAGTATTCGGGGTTGGTCGCGTAGAGATCGACCACCTCGGCGATCTCCTGCGGGGAGAAGCCGAGCGGGGCAAGGGAGAGCGTGGGCATGCGGGCCAGGGTAGCCAGCCGTGGCGGCCGCCACCGACCGCGAGCAGGAGGGTGTCCATGATCAGGTTGTGAAGACCGACTTGGACACCCTCCTCACCGCACTGTACGTGAAGATCGACGACGAGATCACCGACACCCGATTGCTGGGCCGGCCGCCCCGGCTGACCGACTCCGAACTGGTGACGCTCGCTGTCGCCCAGGCAATGCTCGGCTTCGCCTCGGAGTCCCGGTGGCTGCGGTTCGTACGCTCGCGCCTGGGCACGATGTTCCCGTACATCCCCCAGCAGCCGGGCTGGAACAAACGGCTGCGGGCCGCCCTGCCGCTGATCAAGAAGGCGATACGGCTCCTCGCGACGGACACCGACTTCTGGTTCGACAACCACTGGATCGTCGATTCGACGCCGGTGGAGTGCGCGCGCTCCCGTCCTGCGGTCAAGCGGTCGGACATGGCGGGCTGGGCCAGCTACGGGTACTGCGCCAGCCACTCACGGTTCTTCTGGGGCCTGCGGTTGTACCTGGTGTGCACCCCGGCCGGGATGCCGATCCTGTGGGCGCTGGCGAACCCGAAACTGGACGAGCGCGAGGTGCTGACCGCGATGCTCGACCGAGAACCCGAGGCGGTCACTGGCCGCCCGGGCCTGCTGCTGATCACGGACAAGGGCTTCGCCTCCCGGGAGTTCGAGGCCGATCTGGCCCAGCGAGGAGCCCAGTTGCTACGGCCGTCGTTCAAGCGGGAGACCCGGCGGGCGGGTGAGTCGCTGCTGAAGTCGGTGCGGCAGCTGATCGAGTCGGTCAACGACACCCTCAAGGGCCAACTCGACCTGGAACAACACGGCGGGCGGACCTTCGAGGGCGTCGCGGTCCGGGTCGCCCAGCGCGTCCTCGCCCTGGCCGCTGCCGTCTGGCACAACCACAAGACCGGCCAGCCAGTCACCCGCTCCCTGACCGCCTACGACCACTGATCACTTCGGAATGACTCGTCTAGGGGCAAGGCCCGCAACTCCCGCTTAGTGAGGGAGTTATGGGGCGCTGGGCGGGTTTTGTTACGCACCGATCGGGATCAGTTCGGATCAGTGGGGGCGCCGGTCGGCCGGCGGGGCGAGGCGGGCTCGGTCATACGATTGCCGCGTGACCGTACGCCGCACCCTCGGCCCCGGGCCGCAGGCCTCTGCCCCCATCCGCGCCGCCCAGGCCGATCTGAACGCGCTCCCGTCCGTTCATCTGCCCGACCTCGACGAGCTGCGCGGGCGCGGTGTGCTCGGGCCCCGCCGCCCGTTGGCCCCCAGCTCGCGCCGCGCGCTCGGCGCCGGCGCCACCGCCGACGAGGTGTAGCCAACGAGCCGTGGCTGCTGCGCGCGGGACAGGGCTCCACAGGACAGCCGGTCAGTTCTCGTCCATCAACTCGTCCAGCTCATCGGCGTCCGCGACTCCGGCGCGTAGTGCATGCCGAGTTCGGCCGCCGCGGTCTGCTTCAGCTCGTCGTACTCCTCCTCGGTCATGACCCGATCGTGCCGCACCTCCCCAGCCGGATCGGGGAGGCGGCACGCCGACTCCGGGTGAACAGCCCCTTCCGCCGGAACGGTTCAGCCGGCCTGCCGGTAGGCGCCAGCCGGGCGGACGAGTATCCGGCCCCATTTGGCGTTGATCTTGTCGAGTACCGGTTCGACGCGGTGGCGTGCCTCGCGCTCGGGGTCGAGGGACAGCTGTGTACCTGGCCCGGACTCGGTCGGGGCCAGCTCCTCGGCGGTCAGGACGAAGCCGCGGACGCGGGCGCGCTGGAAGGCGAGTCCGTCCCAGATCTGCCAGAGGGCGGTGCGCAGGTCGTCGCTGTGGGCGGAGGGCGCGGGCAGGCGGCGGGTCCGCTCGATGCGGGAGCCATCGGCGAGCCGTACGGAGAGGGTGAGGGCGCGGGCGATCTGGTCGCGGCCCCGGATCTTCTCGGCGAGCTCGGTGACGAGGTCGAGGAGCGCGGCGCGCAGCAGGACGGGATCGAGCATGTCCCGGCCGAAGGCGTGCGAGAGAGTCGCGGCGGCCGGCAGGCGGCGCGGGACGACCGGGCGCGGGTCGATGCCCCGGGCCCGCTGGCGCAGGGTCCGGCCGTACTTGCCGACGAGCCGGCACACGACGTCCTCCGGCTGCGCGGCGAGGGCACCGATGGTATGCAGCCCATACCGGCGCAGGGCCTCCGCCGTCTTGGTGCCGACGCCGTACAGCGCCCCGATGTCGAGCGGGGCCAGGAAGGCGTGGACGGCGCGGTCGTCGGGCAGCCACAGCACCCCGGACGGGCCGGTACGGGCCGACACGGTCGCGGCGGTCGCGATCGTGTCCGCGACGCCGATGTGGACGTCGATGCCGTGCAGCAGGGCGCGGACCCGGGCCTGTGCGGCGAGGGTGCCAGGGTCGGTGCGGTGCAGGCGAAGGACGCCGCCGATCTGGACGAGGCCGGCACCGGGCGGTACGGGCTGGACGACCGGGGAGAACTCGCCGAGGACGTCGAGCAGGTCCCGGTAGGCCTCCGGGCCGGTGTCCGGGTGGCAGCGCACATGCATGATCACGGACGGCGGGGTCATGCCGCACTCACCTCCTGGTCGTGCTCGGCGCGGACACGGTCGCGCAGCTCGACTCGGGCGGCCGGCCCCGCTCCCGACGTCGCCCACCAGGGGTGCCACCACAGCGCCACGGACAGGCGCAGGAGGCGCCGCCGCAGCGCGGTCGTGCTGCCGGAGCCAGCATGCGCGAGCGCGGCGTAGGTGGCCGTCCACGCGGTCTGGAGACGGACGAGGTCGTCGGGGATGGTGCGGTCTTCCACCCCTACACACAAACACGTGTTCGAATTCCGGAGCAAGCGGAATCCCGCTCCCCCGCCCCGCCGGCAACCCAGACGCCGCGCAGAGCCTGCGGTGCGCCGCCCGCGCCGCCTACCTGATCGCCGGACGCCTCTCCGGCCACGAACACGAGGCCGCCGCCGAACTGCGCGACACCATCGTGACCATCCGCGGCAACCGGCCCCACGACACCCCCCGCACCGACCATCAGCCGGACACAGCAGGCCAGACACTCTGAGCCGGCAGCCGATACGCGGGCCGTCGCCGATCTCGGCGCAGGCCTTCCCCATCGGCCGGAGAGAACAGCAAAAGGCCGCCGTCTCCAGCGAGACGACGGCCTTCAGTGACTCCCACGCGCCAACATGGGTGCCGAAATCCCTGCTCAGTCGGTATGCAGTCACCAGTAGTTCAGGGGGATCAAGTCCGGTGCACAAGCACCGTGGCTACATGTGTAATACCTCGGGCATCACCGCGCCAACTCAAGGTGAGCGTGTGTGAACCAAACCCCACCGTGCTGATGGAATGTCACATCGAGGCCCTGTCACCACATGACACCTGGAGGCGGCTACGCCGAGGGTCTACGGGGAAGAGCCGCTGGTGAGAGGGTCGGACTGATTTCCTATCAGAATTCGGGCGGCGAAATCCCCATCGAATTTCTGCAAGCGTGTTGCTGGGAACGCCAGTGAACCAAACCCGCGCCCCGGGCAATCCCCGTTCGGCGTAGCGGTGCCGGGCCTGACAGAATCATGATGTGAGCGGAGAGCGCCAACTCTCGTCACGCTCACACGTTTTGCAGTCACCAGTACGTCGGGCGAGGTGTCGTCCTCGCCCGACGATTCACCGAAGGGGGCACTTCCGTGTCCAGTTCCACTCCTGCCCGTCTCGTCCCGGCGCCCGCCCCGGACCAGGCCCGGCTGTCGCTGCCGCTCACGTTCGCGCTGATCGCGATCTTCCCCGTCCTCGGGGCCGTCCTGGCCCTTGCTGGCATGCCGACGAACGAAATCGTCCGGCTCCTTGGCTACTGCGCCGCCATCGGCGTCGTCACGGTGGTTGTCCTTGTTGCCGGCGGGCGGCGCCTTGCCGTCGGCCTGGCCGCCTTCTTCCTCGGCAACAACCAGTAGGCGGCGGGCATGGGACGCATCGAGAACCCCGTCGACTACACCGTGCGGCACCGGGGGATGCTCGCCGGCCTCCTGCGGGCCGAGCGCGCATCGTCCGGGCTGACTTACGCCGCGCTGGAGGCTGCGACGGGGATATCCGCCGCGACGCTCAAGCGTGCCGCGTCGGGCAAGTCCATCCCGGCGCAGAACACTGTCGAGGCCTTCCTCAAGGCCTGCGGAAGCGACCAGCGCACGGTCGCCACGGCCATGGGCCTCCGGCTCAAGGCCCGCCGTGACGAGCGCGGCGGGCACACCAGGGTCCTGGCCACCACGATCTCCACGCCCGATCAGCTGGCCGACGGCCTCACTGCGATCCACCAGAACTATGGAGCGCCGTCCTACCGTGAGATGCAGCGCCGAGCCGGTGGCAAGCACATGATCGCCACCAGCAGCATCTCCCGCATCCTCAACCGGCAGATGCTGCCCGTGGACGAGCGGCAGATGGCCGCCTTCCTCCAGGGCTGCGGGATGCCCGTCAAGCTCCACAAGGAGTGGCTGAACGCCTGGACCCGGGCCACCAGGCCGAAGGCGCCTGTGCACCCGCTCATCGGCTCGGCAACCGATGCACTGGACGCCGCGACGCACAACCTCTTCGCGGAGCTTGACGGCCTGCTGACACACGAGTCTGGCGATCGTCCACTGCCCTTCCGACGGCGGACGATGCTGCGCAGGGGAGACCTGCTGGCAGCCGCCACCTCGAGATTCAGGGACTCCGCCGCCCATCTCCACCACCAGACCGTGGCAGCCGCGCGGACATGACGGCCCTGCGGACTCTCCGCCGGGACCACACCACGGGCCGGTACGTCAGCATCCACCAGGCGTACCGGCCCGCACGGGAGGGGACCGAAGGAGGTGTACCGGCTCCGGGCCGCCGTGACCGCTGCTCCCGTCCGGCCGAGCCGGGCGAGCTCCGGGAGGACACCGCGGTGAGGGTGGCGGTATGGAGCTGCCCGTGCCGCTCGCGCTCGCACAGGCCGTGCCCCGCCTCCCGCACGACGGACCCGGGGTGTGGTGGTACGAGCCCAAATTCGACGGCCACCGGATGATCATGGAGCGCACCGCCGAGTCGGTACGGCTCTACGCCCGGTCCGGCCGGGTCGTCACCTCCCCGTGGATGGATCTAGCGGTGGCGGGGATGCGGCTGCTGCCCGGGACGGTGCTCGACGGCGAGGCCGTCATCTGGAATGCCGGGAAGCTCGACTTCGCGGCCGCGCAGGCCCGTGCGGCGTCCACGGTCGACCGGGCACGCGCGCTCGCCGAGCGCTTGCCCGCCTCGTACGTGGTGTGGGACCTCCTCGCCCACCCGGTGCTCGGCGACGTCCGCGGCCGCCGGTACACCGAGCGGCGCCGGCTGCTGCTCGACGTCCTCGCCGACGTCGTCCGCCGATCCAGCCGGTGCCGGCCACCGACGACTACGACACCGCCACCACCTGGTACGAGGCCCTGCGCGCGCAAGGGATCGAGGGGATCGTGGCCAAGCGGGCCGCGAGCGTTTACAAGGGCGGCCGGATCTGGGTCAAGGTCCGGCACGCGGAGACGGTAGACGCGGTTGTGGTTGGCTTCACCGGCACCCCCACGCAGCCGCGCATGCTCGCCGTCCGCCTCGCGGACGGCCGGGCGGTGCTCACGCAGCGGCTCCCCGCCGCGCTCGCCCGCGCCGTCGCCGCGTATCTCGCGGACGCGGGGCCCGGCGAACCGGCCGCCACAAGTGCGGGCGATCCTTACACCTCGACCGCAGTCGAGGACTTGGTGGTGGAGGTGCTGGAGGGCACCACTCGCCACCAGGTCGTCACCGCCACCCGTCTGCGCTGACCAACCGGAGCCGCCGTGCCGCAGTACAGGACCGCCGTCCAGTGGAGGCCGGGCGGCCCGCGGGTCACTGGCACATGGGCGACCGAAGGCCCGGCACGGACGCGGTGGACCGAGTGGGTCGGGCTGTACGGGGTGCCCGGGTCGACGGTGACCGTCGTCCTCGCCAAGGTGCTACCCGACGGCACCGAACGCGTCCTGAAGGCGTGGCCGCCGCCTGCCGAGGGCGGGGGCGGCTCGAAGTAGGGGCGGCCCGGCGGTACTGCCCCCGACACGTGTCCGGGCGCCGGGCCTAACCCACGCACTCCATACCGGCGCGGGCCGCAGACGACCCTAGCCGTCGTCGGCCGTTCGTGTTGGCCTGCACAGCACAAAGGGTGGTGTCCGGAGCGGGGCGACTTCGTTCGGCCGACCAACGTCTTGAGGGCATCCCCGAGTCGGGGATGCCCTCAAGGAGAAGCGCGAGCGTCGCAGCCTGTCACGGCCCCGCCAGCTGCCGATTCTTTACGGCGTAAAGATCTCAGCGGTAGAGCTTCATCTGCCGTCCGATCCTGGTGTAGGCCACGGCGGCATCGGACTTGGGGCTGTAGAGGGTGACCGGCAGGGATGCGGAGTAGGCCTCGGGCACCTTGACGTCGTTGCGGACGGTCGGGTCAACGACGAGGGTGCCGTACGCCTCGCGGATCTGCTTCTCTATGTCGCGGTAGACCTTGCCCTGCGAGTCGCTGGTGACACCTTCGCCGATCACGACCCAGTCGAGGGCGTTGCGCATGCCCATGAACTGGTAGTCGGCGTGCAGCTCGGCGATCTTGCTTTCCAGTTCGGTGAGGCCGCGGGCCTCCTTCTCCTGGCTCTTCGTGCAGCCGACGATTTCGTCCCCGGCGATGATCGCGCCCACGGTTCCGATCTTCAGGTCACCGGGGCAGTCCAGGAGGATGGCGTCGAACCGGCCGCGCAGCTCGGGCAGCAGCTTGAACAGCCAGAGTTCTCGGGCGGTCTGCTCGGCCAGTTTGAAGTCAAGGCGGTCGAGCTTGCTCGACTCCAGGACGAGCGAGAGGCCGGCGATCGGCTCTCCCGTCCGGCTGTGCCGGGCGGGCACGACGGCCTCGGCCAGCGAACAGACGCCGTCCACGACGTCGAAGAGCGTGGGCAGTTCCTCGTCACCGTCCGGGTCGTCGTAGCCCAGCAGGCGCGAGACGTCCCGCTGCCTGTCCATCCCGATGACGCAGACCTTCTTCTTGTGCGTGGCGGCCGCGTGGGCGACCGCTGCGGCGAAGGTGCTTTTCCCTGAGCCGGCGGAGCCGTTGGTGAGGGTCAGGACACGGGTCTTGCGGCCGGTGTCCTCGGGGAGTGCCAGAGGGGCGTTAGTCACGGTCGTCTCCGGTCTACGCCGTCGGGGCGAGCGCGGCGTCGGTGGTGGGCTGGTAGTCGGTGTGCGTCTCCAGCCAGTCGGTGAACGCGCGGGCGTGGGCGGCATCGTCGCCGTTGGTGCGGGTCATGTGGAGCTCGCAGTGCGCGAGAGCGAGGGCGAGGGCGGCTTGCTGCTGCTGTTCGGAGCTTTCGGCGCCGGCGAGCGTGGCCAGGTGCAGGGCCGAGGCGCTGGCGCCGGCCTCGCCGAGCCAGTGGGAGGCGAGCGCGACAGCCTCGTCCGGCGCGGCGGGTGACTGCATGGCGATGATGCTCACGCGGGGGAGATCACCGGTGAGCGCCACGACGGCCATGAGGCATGCGTCGCGGCGCGCCACCGTCTCGCCGTCCAGGGCGGCGCCGGTGCCGGCGCCGCCCTGGGGCGGGACCTTCTTCGTCGGCTTGGCCGGCTTCTTCTCCGAGGGGGCCTCTGCGCGCTTGGCGGCGAGCCTGCGCTGGTCCTCCCAGGCCTTGAGCTGCTGGTCCCGGTCCCTGATCTTTCCGAGGTCGCGGGCGAGCTCGATCGTCATTCCGTCGGTACGGGTTTCCAGCGCCTCGCGCACCTCGGGCTGGAGGTTGTGGAGCCGACGGCGCTGCGATACCCACCCGGGCGACTTCCCGAGCTGATGGGCCACCGCATCGTAGGTCCCGAACTCGGCCTTCAGCTCCTCGATCGTGGCGAGCTCTTCAAACGGCTTGAGCTCTTCGCGGGCCAGGTTCTCCGTCGCGGCAGCAATGAGGATGTCCCGGCGGGACTTGGCCTTGGTGTTCACGTGGACAGGCAGGGCCTTCAGCCCTGCGTGGTGAGCCGCGGCCAGGCGTCGGTTTCCGCCGATGACGACGTAGTCGGCGTCGGCGACGGCGTCGTCGTTCTCGGGGAAGGCAGCTACGAAGGTGGCGGCAGGGATGACGACGCAGGGCTGCAGGACACCGCTGGTCTCAAAGGTGGCCGCGAGCCCTTCGACGGCGTCAAGGCTCGCACGAGCGTTCCGCGGGTTGTATGCGAGGCTTGTGAGAGGCACATCCCGCCCCGCCACACCGCCGCCTTCGCCGGTGTTGGCGCCACCGGCGGCGGCCAGGCGTTCGGCTTCCCGCAGCCTCCGCCGTTCCGCCACGGAAAGTCCGCTGTTCTGCGCGCCGGCCATGTCGCTCCTGAAGGTGGTACTGGTTCCGTCTTGAGCCGGAGCTTAACGACCGCGGCACCGCTCTCGGACGCTCCCCACTCTTTACGCCGTAAAGATGCGGGGCCGTGCACCCCGTCACGCCCCACCGTCTTTACGCCGTGAAGATCCCTTCGAGGTGCCCGCCGCCCGCCAAGGGGGCTCCCCCGCCACACATGTGGTGAACGGTCAGCAGGCCCACCCAGTCCCGGGCACGCCCAAGAGGTGGGGCTCAGCTGAGCCCCACCTCTTGGGCCCGGGTGCAGGTAGGGGGCGGACGGGCCGCGCCTACACGGGCCGATGCCGGGGTGCCGGTCACGACGCGGAGTTGTGGTCCTTGGTCGCCGCAAGGGCGAGCCCGGCGACCACCACGAAGGTGTAGGCGCCGGACTTCACGGCGTCGTTGATGGGGTCGCCGGTCGCGGCACAGAAGATTCCGGCGACGAGCGCGGCGATGCCGGCGATCAGGCCGATGATGACGAGGCGGGTGCTGCGGTTGTCCATGCGGTGTCTCCCAGAGATCAGGGGTGACCACGCACAGACGCCGTGACGGCAGCCAGCCTGGCCACCCCGCGGATAAGTGCGGGTGGTCATGCCGAGCGCTGCCGGTAGGCGCACGGTGGGCTTGGCTGCCTGGGGTCTGGCTCCTACACGGACATGTGCGGACTGCTGCAGACACACGCAGAACAACTGGTCTCCCCGGATGTTCACCGGCCGGGGATCGCAACCTCCAGTCTACCGGGACCCCCTGACACCGAGCAGCCGGTTTTCCGGGGTCGGGGCAGGCGCTGGAACGGCGAGGGGCGGCACCCGGGTGGGTGCCGCCCCTCGGCGTGTGGCGGTGCGGTCAGCCGGCGTATCCACCGGCGATGAGGTCAGCGGCGGCCTGGCGACGCTCTGAGGCGACGGTGCGCGAGACGCCGATCTCCTCGCCCACTTCCTCCAGCGACACCGCGTACATGTCCGGCACGGCGGGGCGCTGGTCGTCGGGAAGAGCAGCGTGGGCGGCCAGGATCATGCGGGCGACCTTCCGTTCGGCGCGCTCGCGGGGGGAGAGGCGCGCGATGTCCTCGGCCTCCTGCGCGGCGAGCTCGGCGCGGGCGGCGGTCTCGCGGGCGACAGCTGCGGCAGCCGCTTCCTCCGCGGCCACCCTTTCCGCGGTCTTCTGCCGGGCGATGTTCTCCAGACGCTCCGCCTCCAGACGCTCCGCCTCCGACTTCGCTGCGGCGGCCTCCGCCGCCTGCTTCCGGTCGGCCTCGGCGGCCTCCGCCTCCTTCTTCTTCACCGTGGCGGCCGCCTCGGCAATCGCCCGGTCGTGCTCCTCTGCGGCCCGGCGGGCGGCCAGGGTTCGGGCCTCGGCCTCGGCCTCGGCGGCGGTCTTCTCAGCCTGCTCCTCCCGCTGCGCGATCCGCTCCGCCTCTGCCGCTGCGCGTTCCGCCGCCTTGCGTTCGGCCTCCGCCGTGAGTCGGGCGGTGTGCTCGGCTGTGTCCGCCTGCACGACGGCAGCGGCAGCGGCGGCCTTCGCCTCGGCCTCGGCGGCGAGGGTGCCGGCGGTCGTCGTGTGCTCGGCCGTCGTCACCTTCGCGTCGATGGCCATCTCACGGATCCGGGCGTCTGCGTTGCGCTCCTTGGCGTCCAGGGCGCGGTCCTGCTCGGCGGCCGCGGCGGCCGCGATCCGCTCGGCCTCGGCGGCCTGGCGGCGGTCCTCGTCTTCCTGCTGCTTGCGGGGCAGCGCCAGGGACTCGTCCACGCTCAGACCGAACGAGGCCATGGTGAAGGGCAGCAGGGCCTCGGCGCCGGCCTTCTTCTTCCAGCCCCGGCCGTACTTGTGCTGGAGCCAGGCCCGGTAGACGGTCCGGTCCTTCTCCATCTCGACCATCCGCGCATACGAGGTGACCTGCCACAGCTTCATACGCCGGTACAGGCTCCAGGTCTTGAAGGGCGACAGGATCCAGCGGTGCAGGGGCACCGTGTCCGACTCCGCGCCAAGGACCAGTTTGTTTGTGCGGATGATCAGGTGCCGGACGGCCTCGACCACGGCGACGAACAGCACCGGCAGGACACCGTGCATGGCCGCGCCGAGTGGGTCGGCCTCGACCGGCTTGGTGCCGGAGGCGGCGTTGAAAACGATGGTCGCGGCGGTCAGCATGTGCGCGATCAGCCGGAGCAGGGGCTTGGGCATTCGCCGCCAAACCAGGACGAGGTCCAGGCCGTACATGGCGACGATGCCGGCGTCGATCCCGACCGGGAAGGCATACGCGAAGTCGCCGAAGCCGTGGCGCAGGGCGAGGCTGCGCAGGCCGTCGTAGGAGCCGACGAAGCCGATACCGGCGACGACGGCGGCGCATACGGCAGAGGCGCCGATGACCCATCGCATGGCGCGGGCCGACCAGCGCTTCGGGGTGGCGCCGGGCTCGGGCGGTGCGGCCTGTTCGCGCGGCGGAGCGCCCTTGCGGGCGAGCGGAATGGTCGCGCCGGGCTCACGGTCGGCGGTGGACGCGGCCGGGTTCTTGGTGATCGTCTGCGAGTCCTGCACCCGGGCAGTCTCCCCCGTCTCGGGCGCGGGCGGAGCACCGGCCCCATCGAGCGGAGCCGTTCCGGTCGTGTGCGGAACGGCGGGCGCGGGTTGCGGAACGGCCGGGCGGACCGTCCCGTTCACCGCCTGCGGGTAGGTTTCGAGCTGCGTCACGGGTACCTCCGTGGTCGTAGGGCGGGGCCGGAGGGTGCGATCTCCTGGCCCCGCTTCGTAGGTGGGGATGGGTCGGGAGTGGCTCCCGACCCGTCGGGCCGCAGTGGCCTGCCCCTGGTGGGGTGCTCTTCTGCGGCAGGGTGTCGGTCCGTCAGCTGCGCGAGAGGTGCGCAGCAGCGTGGGCGGCGGCCTGGCGGGCGAGGCGTAGTTCGGCTGCGGAGACTTCCGGGTCGGCCGCAGCCTGGCTCAACCACTTCTGGATGTCGCCGGCGTCCCACGTGTGCATGTCGTGCGGGATGAGGATCACTTCGGCCTCCAGGCGCCGCAGTAGCTGTGGCAGCTCGCGCACTTGCCGTTGGTGGTCGGGGTGTCGGACCAGGTGCCGCAGCCGGAGCACTGCCACAGGTGCCGTGCGGCCCTGGCCAGGGCGAGGAGGGTGGTCATCGCGCCCCTCCGATCCAGGCCACCAGGCGGGTGGTCCAGCCGCCGCAGCGGTGGCAGACCCACTGCTTGGTCTTCTGGTCGAGCTTCATCGGGCGGCCGTGGCAGGACGGCCGGGTGTGCCGGCTCACGACTTCCTCCCGAAGAGGCGTCCGCCGCTGCCGTTGCCGGAGCCGGGCTTGCTGGTGGGCTCGGACCGCTTCGTCCAGCCGCCGCGGCTGGAGGAGTAGTCGGTCTCGTGTCCCTCGAGCCGGGGGTCGTTGGGCTCAACCTTGGGTCGGCGAAGTGCCATGATGGGAACTCCTGTTCCGGATGGGATGGGATCCGGGCGCCCCCGCTTGCTTGGCGGTAGGAGGGGGCGCTTCGGGCTTTTCTGGGGCCGTCTGGTGGCTCCCCGGCCCGTCCCCGGGGCCGGGTGGCAACGGGGACGGACAGGCAGCGTCCAGGCGGTCGGGGATCTACTGACGGATCTACCGGCGAGCTACTGACGACCCGCTACTGACGACGCTCGTCAGTAGGTGTGCAGCGCTCTGACCTGCACTCGTCTGTAGGTACCGGGGTCTGCTGGCGGCTACTGACGCTCGTCGGTAGCGGCGGCGTAGCGGGTGTGCGGGGGGCTGCCCAGGGCCTCGATCAGCCCCTGTTCTGCCCACGCCTTGAGCCACCCGCCGACCGTGGTCGGGGAGGCGCCGACCGCCTGGGCGACGGCGGCCCGCTTGATGCCGTCCGGGCCGGCCTGCCGGATGATCCGCAGAGCCTGTGCCCGGACGTCCTCGCCCCCCGCCCCGGCAGCCGGCGGAGCCTCGGAGGCCGGGGCGGCGAGCCAGGATTCGAGGACCGACCAGTCAGCCTCCACCGCTTCCTCGTCGGCCGGAGCCGGTGAGGGCGCCGGAACAGGTGCCTGGGACGAAGCCGGCGCCGGGTCGGTGGGCTTGGCGCGCAGCGCGCGGACCATGTCCTGGACGGCCGCCATGTCGTCCCCGTCCAGCCACAGCGACCGGACGGTGGAGACGCGGCCCTCGGCCAGCAGCAGGCCGGAGCCGCGCTGTTCGGGATCCAGCAGGTGCGCGGAGTAGCCGCGCCCGGCCATGCCCTTGCCGAGGATGGTGTTCGACTCGTCGGCGCCGGTGGCGTACATGCACCACCGCCACACGACGTTCGAGGTGACCAGCCGGTCCAGGACCCCTGCGGTGGACAGCTGCGTGGCCAGGATCAGCACGATCCCGAACGCCAGCCCCCTCGCGGCAAGGTCGATCAGGGCTTTGGTGATCTTCTTGCCGTGCTTGGGGTCCATGGTGAACGCGGACACTTCGTCGATCACGACGACTTCGAGGGTCAGGCCCTCGGTGCCGACCAGGTCGGGGCGCTCCGCGAGGGACTCCACCCCGAGCGCCGCCAGGCGGCCGGCCCGCTCGCCCATCTCCGCCACCAGGGACTCCAGGCGCTTCGCGAGCTGCTTGGCGCGCTTGTCCGGGTCGTAGATGTAGGAGTCGGTCAGCCCCTTCCAGCGGTGCTGTCCGGGGTGCTTGCCGTCCGCCAGGTGCAGGCGGACCCGGGCGTCCAGCAGGCACCCGGCGATGATCAGGCGCAGGACGGCGCCTTTGCCGGAGCGGGAGGAGCCGCCGAGCAGGATCGACACGTCCCGCAGCCGCAGGTACAGCAGCCGCCCGAACGCGTCGAACGCCACCGGGATGCCCTGCTCCCACACGTCGACCCCGCCGAGCATGTCCGCCGTGCACAGCCTCGGCTGGGCGAACGGGTCCACGGTGAAGCCGGAGACGCGCAGCGTCTTGTCGTCCGCGCCGGCCACCTGCTCGACGTGCAGGCGGGCCCGGTCCAGGCCGAGTTCCCCGCCCAGGTTCTTGCGGGCGGCCACAACGTGGTCCACGGTGGCGCCGGTGTCGTCCGGGAGACGGACCACGGCCGTCCACCGCTCCGCGGTGACCTCCGGCGCGGCCAGGAGCGTGACCCGCGTACCGCGCGGGATCACCCGGCACGCGCCCAGCGCCTTGGACAGGGCCAGCACCAGATCCTCGGCGCCCTCCATCGTCGCGTCTGCCCCGACCGGAGCAGGCGGCGTCGCGGGCGGAGCCGGGACGAGGCCGACCGGAGCGGTGGACGGCATCGGCGGAGCCGACTCCGTCGGGGTGGGGAGCAGGACGAGCGGGGTGGCGGCGATCAGGTCCGCCGGGACCGGACGCACGGTCAGGTCGAAGGGGCGCGGGCCGCGGGTCCAGGAGGCGAGCACGCCCAGGACGGTGGCGGCCGGGGCGGCCCACCAGGTGGTGGTCACCGACAGGGTGGCGATCCCGGCGGCCGGGGCCGCCAGCACCGCGCAGCGGGCGGCGGCGATCCGGCGCCGGCGGTGGCGCACCTGCCCCGGGTCCAGGTCCGGCACCTCGAACTCGCCCAGCGCCCGCAGCGCGGTGGTGTGGCGTTCGGCCTCGGCGCGGGCGGCCTTGAGCTGTGCCTTGGCGGCCGGGGTCAGGCCGCCGTCCTCCTGCGCGATCCGCGCGAGCTTGGTCGCCTTGCGGTGGGCCTTGAGGACCAGGCGGCGGTGTTCCTCCAGCACCTCCTGGTGGGCGTCGGCGCGCTGCTTGACGATGCGGCGCAGCAGTTCCTCGGAGGAGACGGTGTGTCCGCCCGCCCAGTGGGCGAGGAAGAGGGCGAGGTGGCGGGCGCCGGAGCGGGTGCGGCCCTTCATCCGATCAGCACCTCCCCGAGCCAGGACAGCAGCGGGACACCGAGCATGGACGCCCAGCCGCCGACCGCGGCCGTGATGCCCCAGGTGGCGCCGGTGATGCCGCCGGACAGGGCCAGCGCGCGCTCGCCCCAGCCCTTGGCGAACCAGATGAACAGGCCGAGCCCGACGACCATCACCAGGGCGAGCCAGCTCCCGGAGTAGGACAGGACCTCTCCGGTGGACAGGGGGACCGCCCCGGCGCCGGCCTGACCGATCGCGGCGTTGCCGACGGTGGCGCCGGCGGCGTTGCCGGTGCCGGTGAACCCGCCGGAGATCTTCCCCAGCAGGCCACCGGTGACGGCGGAGGCCATCACCATCGTGAGCGCGGCCCCGGCCCACGGGAGCCAGACCCTGCGCTTCTTCAGGGCCTTGAGGCTGCGGCCCCGGGAGTAGTAGACGGCCATCGCGGTCACGCACATCAGGAAGAACCCGAAGGCGGCCCCGGCGCGGGTGACGACGTGGGTGAAGGTGATCAAGTCCATCGTCAGGCTCCTACGATCCAGGCCGTCACCAGCTGGCGGGTCGGTTCAGCGATCAACGTGCCGCCCATCGCGGCCATCAGCAGGGCGGCCGACACCCACCGGCGCACCCGACCGCCCGTCGCGATTCCCACCGCGGCGATCCCGGTGCCCAGCACCCCGGCCGCCCAGGCCGTGTCCACCGACATCTCGACGGACAGCGGCACCGCGACGCCGTGCGCCCACCACAGGGCGGGCAGCACGCCCGCGCCGAGCACGGTCAGCGTCCGGACCGGACGCGCCCGGCGTACCGCCGCACGCACCCGCTCCCAGTCGACCGCGTCGTCGTCCGACGGCGCCCGGTCAGCGATCGAGTCCAGCGGGGCGTATGCCGGGTCGGACCACAGCTCGTCCAGCCACTCGTCCCGGCCGCCCTGACCGGCCTGCTCCTCGGTGCGCTGCTCCGGCACCGCGTACAGCCACCTGTCCTCGCGCGCCCTGTCCTGGCTCACAGCGCCACCCCCAGACGGCCCAGGTAGGCGTGCACCCGCAGCTCGTCAGCACCACGCACCGGGCACGTCGCCGCCTCACCGCGGGGCGCCAGGGCCGAGACCTGCGGCAGCGCACGGCGCGCCTCGACTACGGCCGGCTCCGGGTGCTCGCGGCCGGAGCTCCGGACGAAGACGAGAGCACTGACCACACCCACCAGGCCGTTCAGGGTCATGACCTTCATCTGCTCGCCGCTCGGCGTCCTCAGCTGCCGGTCCGTCGCGTCGTGGGTGAACACGACCGGCTCGAAGCCGGCCACGACGTTCGCACCGATCACCTGGTGCGCCTCAGCCTCACCGATCGACGCCACGTACCGCGTCTTCGACGTGGAGCCGAAGTAGACGTACGTGATCGCCCATCGCGCCCCCCCGCTCCAAGTTGGGGGGTCAGTCACAATCAGCATGTCGGTTCTCCAATCACCCTGGATGTGGCCGACAGCGCTCGGGAGCGGTGCAACGCTCCCGAGCACCAGCCCGCCTAGTACTGCACTAGGCGGGCTGCCGCGTTTTCGCAGGTCAGCGCATGAAATCCCCGGACTCTCCTTGTGGAGTGCCGTGTGTTCCGAGAGACACGGTAGACCACTAGCGATAGATATCGCTAGTGGTAGCGCTATGGGTTTACATGGCATAGGCTTCTACGTGTAGCGCTGCACTCGACGACGAGGGCGGCACGAGTCATCAGAGAGGAGATGACCGGGATGGCCCAGACAGTCGGATACGCGGAGATCGCGGCGCACTACCGTCAGCAGATCCAAGACGGCGTGCTCAAGCCGGGCGAAACGATGCCCTCCATGCGCGAGGTGGGCGAGCGCTTCGGTGTAGCGCAGACGACCGTGAACAGGGCTTTTCGCGTGCTCAAGGCCGAGGGATTGACGCTTCCGAAGTCGGGCGTCGGAACGGTCGTGGCGGGTCCGATCAGCAACAACATCGCAGCGCGCGTCGCGCTTCACGCATCCACGGGTAAGGCCCTTGGCGGCGGGGAAAGTTCCCGCGTCCTGGAGGTGGGCACCGTCGGGGCGGATGAGCTGGTCGCGCCCCGTCTCGACGTGGCCCCGGGTACGCCTGTCCACGTGCGACGACGAGTCGTCAGCCGCGGCGGCGTGCCGATCCACATCAGCAGTTCGTTCTATCCGGCCTACGTAGTGGCCGTAACGCCGGAACTCGCAGAGCCTGTGTCCACGGGGGGTTCGCGCGAGCTGGCAGCCGAACGTCTCGGCGTTGCCCAGGACCGTGTCTTGGAAGAGGTCACCTCCCGACTCGCCACTGAGGCCGAGAAGACCGCGCTTGGCCTTAGCGCCGGCGACGTGGTGGTGACACAGGTGGTCCGCACCGTCTATATGGCGGACGACCGGGTCGTGGAGGTGGCCGTGAAGGTCGCGGGCGGCGCCACCATCCTGCGCTGGACCACGTCCCTGCGGTCGACATAGGGGCGACACGCTGAGGTTCCCTCGAAAGTTGCCTGGCCATGTCGCGGCGTGCACCAGCATGAGGACCTCACAACGCAGCAGGCCCCGCACGAGGCGGGGCCTGTAGGGGCCGGTTCCGGGGTGGAGCCCGGTGATCGGCCAAAGCACACGAGATGAGTGGAGGTGCGCTCTCCTTGAGCGTACGAGATGCAAGGCGCGACACGCCACAGGGCCCCGAGTCCGGCCACACGGATACGCCAGACAGCGGCGCCTGGCGCTCTGCCTGCCTCGTGGCCGGTAGCGGGACGCTGACGGCGGTGGCGGTCCGGTGAGCGGGTACGACGAGTACGCCGAGGACGCCGACGAGAGCCAGGGCGTCGAGCTCGACGGGCCGGACCTCGCGGGGTTCTACACCAGTCAGCTCCACGACTGGATCCCTTTGTGCCCGTACCTCAGCGATTCGGGCGTGCGGCTGTACTGGATCATGCGGGCTCTGGTGATTGAGAAGCACGGGCCCGTGCGGAAGCTGACGCTGCTCCAGCTCGCTTACATGCTCCCGCGGAAGCCGGTCACGCCCGGGGAGAAGGCGGAGCCGTCCAGCCTCGGACGCATCCGTGACCTCATGCGGATGCTGACGCGGCTCCGGCTGATCACCACCCCGGAGGGCGAGGAGATCAAGACGTCCTCGCGGGCGAGCGCGGCGAGCCGCCCTCTGCGTATCCGCATCCATGACAGGCCGGGACCCGGGTACACCGGCCCGCGCAACGCGTTCGCCTTGCTCGACTCCGTGCGCGCCCCGGCAGCGGAGGCCGCGCAGCAGGCCATCGCCCGGGAGGCACAGCAGGCGGCGCAGCGGCGGGCTGAGAAGGCGGCTGAGAGGACCCCTGGAGAGGCGGGTCAGAAATCCAACCCGGCCTCTCCGGCGAGGGAGGCGGGTCAGAAATCCAACCCGCCGGGTCAGAAATCCAACCCGCCGGGTCAGAAATCCAACCCGGATCCCTGGGATGACCTGCAAGATCACGACCTTCCGCTCAGTCCTTCCGCTCAGTCCTCCCGCTCAGCCCAGGACTCCGCCCCCGTCCGTCCGTCCCTGCAGGTAGAGGACGCACACGCGAAGACCCCGGACGGAGGGACGGACGGGGGCGGCGGCATCGAGGGAGACCAGGAGCACGGGCCGCTGCCGGCGGGGGAGAGGCCGGCAGCGGCTGACGCCGCGCCGGAGGGCAGCAGCGAGGAGACCGGTGGTAGCGCGGCCTCGATGTCTGACGTAATGCCGGTGGACCCGACGCCCGGGGTGCAGGTGCTGCGGGCGATTGCGGCGGAGGCACCCCAGTGGACCATCACACACGCCAAGTCCCTGAAGGATCAGGGCCTGGTGGTCACCGGCATGCTGGAGTCCGGTTTCACCGCGCAGGAGATCCGGCACGCGCTGGTATCCCAGCAACTGCCCGACCCGCTGCGCACCACGGTTGCCGCGATCGTCTCCCGCCGTCTTCGCGATCTCCTCGCGATGGGCCCGGCGAGCGTCATCCCGCGGATCCCCGCCCAGAGCGGCGCCCCCAGCCTGTTCGACGCGTCCGGGGACGAGGACTCGACGTACACCCCGGACTCGTGGGCGAAGCGCCGTGAGCAGCTGGAGGCGGAGGCTTCCGGCGAGGGGCGGCATCGGCCCTGTGCCGGAGATGACGGCATGTGCCAGTCCCTGGCCGTCCCGGGCGAGGATCTGTGCGCGGTCTGCTCCGGGTCCGAGCGGCCCGAGTGCGTCAACGGCTGCGGGCGGAACGTACTCATGCACGGGACGCTCTGCATCGTCTGCGACGGGCCCGAGATCTCGGGGGAGTGCCCGGGACACGGAGACATCCCCTGCGGCCGACCGGTGCAGACCGAGGGCCTGTGCGGCCGGTGCAAGATCGAGGCCGAGATGACCCGCACTGCGAGTGATTCCGAGTGGGAGGCCGCTCGGAATGCCGCCGTGGCCGCTGCGCAGGCCGAGGAAGCCACCCCTGCGCCCCTCTGACGATCTTTCCCGGCTGCTGCGCCTCTCGGGGCACAGCCCGGTCTGGTTGGCCGTCAGATCGCCGTACAGCGACTTTCGTTGGAGTGCCGGGGCCTGCGGCTTGTGTCGCGGAGCCCGCTGGGCGCCCCGTAGATGCTCACGGCGCCCCAAGTAGTCGATTTCCGCAATGTCTATGCGGATTCCGCATATCGAATTTAGGGTTGCAGTCATGATGGGTACAGAGGATCTCCTCAGACTCACGGTGTCCGCGCTGATGACGCTGACCGGCGACCGGCAGGGCGACCTGGCGGCTGGTCTGGGGCAGTCGCAGGCGCAGGTCTCGCGCAAGCAGTCCGGCCGGGCCCACTGGTCGCTGGAGGACGTGGATCTGCTCGCCGCGCACTACCGGGTGCACGTGCTCGACCTGCTGGCCGGGCCCACCCACGCGGTCGGCGTGCGGCACGGCACGCTGCCGAGCCTGCACACCAGCACGCAGGCGCCCGCCGCACCGCACCCGGTCCAGCTCGCCTCCCCGCCCGCCGATGAGCCGGCCGCCGACACCGCGACGCCCGCGGCGACAGGCCAGACCACGCTGCCGGACGGTCTCGTCCTGCAGGAGCCGGCGCGGCCGTGTGTGCTGTGCGGGCAGCCGGCGGTCCTCGAGGTCGACGGCTTCCCGCAGCACCTGACGGCAGAGGAGTGCGCGGCAGCCGTAGCGGCCGCGCCCGCCGACGGTCCGCCGCCCGCCACCGTTCCGGAGACGGCGCCGCCCGCACCGGCGCCCGCCGCCCCGGTGTTCCTGGCTCCCGTCCCGGCCGCGGCCGCCGAGCCGGTCGCAGCACCCGAGGCACCCGCGGCGGCCGAGCCGGTGGTGCCCGCCCCGGCGCGGCCGGTGCGCAGTGCTCCGGGGTACGCCTCCGGCAGCCTGGTCGAGCAGATCACCGACCGGGTGCACGAGGTCCTCGCGGCCTGTTCCGGCGACGTCGACGCGG
The DNA here is from genome assembly GCF_040681095.1 of Streptomyces sp. NPDC051909. Classification (NCBI taxonomy): domain Bacteria; kingdom Bacillati; phylum Actinomycetota; class Actinomycetes; order Kitasatosporales; family Streptomycetaceae; genus Streptomyces; species Streptomyces sp. NPDC051909. Next base: position 55,389 of record NZ_JBFAYA010000030.1, read on the forward strand.
CGCAGGCGGAGCTGATCAAGCGTTCGATCCCCGACGTGATGACGCTCCTGAAATCCTCACGGGTAGGCGGACGGTACGAGCATTCTGAATTCCCGCCGACTGCCGAAATTCTGCGGAAGAAGTCGCAGAAGGGCGCGGACGATATTTGGGAGGGGCGTCCGAAGTGGCGTAATCCGGAGCTTTTCACTGCGGCGAAGAAGGGCGAGAAGATCGAGGTGACCGCGCTCGACATGAACGCGGCCTACCTCTCGGCGATGAAGGCGTGGCTGCCGATCGGTCAGCTCCGCGAGGACACCAGCGGCGTGCACGATGCGAAGAAGGCCGGCGTCCACCTCATCACCCCCGCCGACTGGGAGCACGCTGACCTGCCCAACCCGCTGGGGGCCCGCATGGAGCCGGGGGAGCTGTGGGTCACGGAGTCCACGCTGCGCCTGCTGCTCGACTGCACGCGCCAGGGTCTCGCCGACGCCCCCACGATCCACCGTTCCCTCGTCTCCGGCGCCTCCGAGGCGCTCCTGGAAAAGCTGCGGCGCGCGCTCGCGGAATCCCGGAAGACCGCGCTTGCCGAAGGCGACGAACTGACCGTGGCGTACGTGAAGGCCATGTACTCGAAATTCGTGTCGACGATTGGCGAGTCCAGCGCGAACCGTGAAATTCGCCGCCCGGATTGGATGCACATCATCCGCTCGAAGGCCTTCGCGAATCTCTGGATGAAGGCCCACAAGGCACACAAGGCCGGACTGCAGGTCGTCGAAATCTCCGGAACCGACGAACTCCACGTCGTGGGAGACTGGCGCACGGTCTTCCCGGAGGGCCGGGAACTGAACCAAGTCAAGGAAAAGGGCACCTACATCCTCGGGGGTAAGCGGTAATGGCTGGTTCTCCGGACCTGTGGTCCCGCTGGGGCGAATTCGGAAAGTTCAACACCCGCGGCATCAAAGGCGGCGAAGCCCTCATCCTGGAGCTGAACCGGATCGTCTACTCCTCCGGTATTTCCTCGCCGATCACCACGAAGCGAGGCCTTGCCGCCCGACTGCGCTACCTCGACAGCGCCGCCGGCCGCGCCGCCCTGCGCGAACAGGGGGTCTCCGCGCGCACGATCCGGTCGTGGATGAAGTCCAAGGGGAAGGTGACCCCCACGGCCGCGAATCTGGAGCGGCTCGACTCCGCGTATTGGGCGCGCCGCCGGGAGAACCTGATCCGTTCCGGCTGGCTGAAGCGGCACCTGGACAACGACGGCCGCGGTCGCCGGATGGAGATCTACCCGGTCGACCAGACTCAGGTGGACGAGAGGTTCCGTCGTCCCACCGTGTCCCAGCGCTCGATCACCGTCCGGTACGTGTGGAGCGACCTCGTCGACGCCTGGTCCACCCAGAACGCCGCCCTGGTCGATGAGATCTGGGACGACGTCATCAGCGACCTCGACTCCGACTACAACGCCTACGCCTACGTCTCCTCGGTCGGCATCGGCGCCTGACCCCCAGTACATCCGTACCGCCCGCCCGGTGACCAAGACCGGGCGGCATGCATCTCACGCCCCGCAGGCCGACGTGAGATGGACGGCGGGACGAGCAGGTAGGCCCCGTTGGATCACGCTTCCTGCTCCCTCCGGCACGAGTAGTGCTCGGGCAGTCCTTCGGGTCCTGGAAGGCTTGCGGGCTGACCGCAGAAGCGGCAGAGCGGGATCGTCTGGCCCGACGCGTCGACCGGAACCCTGGCGGCCTCGGCTTCCTGGGGACGGGACTCCAGGATGATCGTGCGGCTGCCGCGTCGCTGCTTCGGGTCGGCCCGCACCTCCGAAGCAGGGCGGTCCTCGGTGCACCTGTCGCGCCGGTCCCCCTGTCGTACGGAGGGCTGGCGGTCCTTGTCGTCCAGGGCGGGCCCGTTCGCTTCGACGTACCGGTGCCATTGCTGTGCGGGGAGCCAGCCGTGGTGCCCGTTGCGCTGGAACGGGATCCGCTCGCCGGCCGCAGCTTCCACGATGAACTGGGTGAGGGTCAGGTCGCTTTCCCCTGTGATGGTGCTCGACTGATGGGCGGGAACGAGGACGCGGTGCCAGCCCCCGCAGTACCCGGTGTCGGTGGGGTTCTCCGGGTCGTAGGGCTTGTCCGGGCAGCGGGTGAGCGCGCCGCTGGGGCTGCACTTTCCCTCCTCCAGGACGAAGTTGCCGTCCCGGACCGGGATGGGGTTCTTCTGCACGCGGATGACGGAGGCCGGCAGGTTGGGCGTGCGGACGTAGGGGACGGTGCCGATGCCTGCGTGGTCGGGGTCGGCGAAGTCCCAGACCGACTGGATACCGCTGCGGCGCCGGAATCCTTCCCGTGCGCGCATCCCGCGGGCGGTCTGGGAGCTCAGCTGAGGCTCATAGCCCAGCCGGATGCCGTCGGCGCCGCTGATGAGTACATCGAGGCGTGCGTGCCCGTCGGCGGTCAGCGACTCGATGTCGGCAGGGAAGCCGTGATCTTCGGAGTCCTTCGCGACGCGTTCCTTGCGGGCGAGGTGTTCGTCGGACTCGTGGCTGATGGGCTTCTCCCCGGGCTTGCGGTAGTGGGAGGCGAACCACATGTCGCCGCGCTCGACGAGGTACATCGGGACGCGCCGGCCGCGGATGTCCCGGCAGTCGGGACAGATAAGCCCGCGCTTCTCGACGGGGACACGCCGTCGCATCCCCAGGAGGGTGCTCAGGATCTCCTGACCTCCTGGGATGCCGAGGTCGGGACGGTCCAGATCAAGGTTGCGGCCGACCCGTTCGTAGTAGACGGGGTTACGGAGGAGGTCTTCATCGCTGTCGATCTGGAGGTCGTCGTCCATGGATGCTCCCCGCAGCGCTACGAGTAGGACCTACAACGCTAGAGGGAGGGTCTGACAATCGGTACTGAACTGGGAAAATAGGGCAGAGACCCCACCTCGATCCCCTGCGCCCGGCTGGCATCGTCCGGGCCCCTGCGCCCCGCCCGGCACCCGCCGGGCGGGGCGTCTCGCATGCCCCGCACGGGCCGCCGGTGCCCCTGTCGGTTCACCCGCCGGAGTGGTCCGGGGCCTCGTGTACGCGTACGCGGCTTGTGCGGTGCGCCCCCAACTCCCCCTGAAAATCCGGCTATTGACAACAAACCGGATCATTCGGCATGTTTCCGGCGTGGCCCGGTGGGCGGGCCGCGCCGTCGTGAGATTGGAGTGATCGTGATGCGCGAGACGTACGACGCGTACGAGGCCGCGGGCCGGCTGAAGGTGTCCGTGGCCGCCTGGCGGTGGGCGACGGCCTCGGGCCTGGTCCCGCCCGCCGACCCCACCACCCGCGACTGGTCCCGGGCGGTGGTGGAGGCCGCCGACCCCGAAGCCGTACGCGCCGCCCTGCGCGGCCCGACAAGCGCATTCGCGGCCGCAGAAGTCCTGACCCGGGCCCTCGGCGACCCGCTGCCGCACTGCCGCCCCCAGGTGACCGCGGCCGCGATCGGACACCTGGTCCGCGCGGGGCTGCTCACCTACCTCGGCGGCGAGATGGCCTATCCCGACGTCCACCCCGACCAGGTCGCCACCCTCGCCCGCCGCCGCGACCTGCCCGCCCTCCTCGACCGGCACGTCCCCCTCGGCCCCGACCAGGCCGCCGTCCGCCTCGGCGTACGCCGAGGCGACTTCGACCAGGTCGTACGCCTCGGCTGGATCACCCCCACCAGCTCGGTCGATATCGACTACAAGCGCCAGGGCGGCCTGACCACGATCCCGCTGTACTCGGCCGAGGACATCGCCCTGCTCCCGCTCACCCGCCCCGCCGTCGACTGGACCGCCGTACGCACCGTCACCGCGGGCCGCCGCTCCCCGCTGGCCGCGCTGACGCCGGTGGTGTCGGGCGAGGACGTGGTGCTGCTGGCCGAGGTCGCCCGGATCGCCGGGGTGGGACGGGCGGCGGTGGTGAACTGGCGCCGCCGCCACACCGACTTCCCCGACCCCGTCGGCGGCACCCCCGTCCACCCGACCTTCGACCGCCGGGCCGTGGTCGCCTGGCTCCTGGCCCACGACAAGATCGCCGTCCCCACCGAGCTCCCCGCCGCCACGCTCGTGGTCGGACCGTCCCTCGGCACGGGGAGCGAACAGCGTTTCCGGCTCGACGGTCCGGTGCTGGAGCTCACCGACACCGCCGACGGCGAGGACCGGCTGGCCGGCTGGATGACCGACGACCAGGCCGACGCCCTCGCCGAGCTCACCGCCGACAAGGCCGGGGCGGCCGTCCGCCGGCTCACCACACCCGGCACGCCCCCGCTCGCCGTCGGCGACGGCCTGCAGATCATCGACCGATTCCGTACGGGCTCCGGCGGCCTGCGCGTCACCCTCGCCTGGCCCGCCCGCTCACGCGGCACCGCCGCCAAGCGCGGCGGCACCGTCCGCCACGCCCTGCCCTACACCGCCCCCAGCAGCACCTGCCGCTGCGCGCCGCAGGCCTGCGGAGGCATCATCCCCAACCCGTATTGCACCGACCACGGCAACGCCGTCTCGCCCGCGATGGAGTGGCACCCCGCCGGAGGCATCCGCTGCGCAGAGCTGGCCCCGTGAGCGCGAGACGCACGAGATGGGCCCCGGCCACTGGCCGGGGCCCATCTCGCATTGCGGCGCGTCTGCATGGGAGGCCGCTAGGGGGTGGGCAAGGAGAAGGCATTCGACTCCCTAACCCCAGCGCGAAGCCGGTAATCGGCCCCGTCATGCACGAGGAGCTCGGGATCGTCAGCGGACGGGGCACGCGCTCTCGTCCGCTGGCCCCGACGAGAAGGAGGTGTACCTCCTCGTCATCGTCATCCGCGACGAGGAGAAGACGACCGGCCTCCGCCCCTCCTGGCGGCCAGCCCCGGCAGTTGCGCCGGAAGGGGGCTGGAGGGTGCCCGGATGCTCGCCCAACGCAGCGTTCCGCCGCGCGGATGCGCCAGCGGCCGGGCATGAACATCCGCGACGTGTCCCCTGCGCGCGAGATGTTCTTCCGGAACATCGCGCTCAAGGAGGACAAGGAGATGTACTTCCTCGTCGACAAGACCTTCCTCGTCGACGAGGAGTTCTTCTTCGGCAAGGAGAAGCTCGACAAAGAGGTAAGTCCGCAGGTCACAGCCGTACGGCTGGCGGGCGCCTCGTGCAACCGCAGGAAGATCGGCGTCGGCTTCGGCGGAGAACGATCTATTCGCAGGTCGTGGCGTTCCGTCAGGATCGCTGCAGGTCAGGCCCCTTGCCGCGTTTGGCGGGCAGAGGGAGGGCTGGAGCGCGGGTGTTCCCGATTGGGGTAGCTCCGCGCCCTCTGCGTATCGTGGATCGCTACGGGGCCTCATACGACGATGGGGAGTCCCCTGCTGCACCCGTGCTTGGCGGCTTGGTGCAGCTGCGGGACTCCCCGATCCGTCGCCGGGGGCTCCATCCATCCGAGCTCTTCAGGACACGAAAGGCTGGTGCGATATACCCGTGCAACAAGTCGACGGTACCGCAGGTACCTCGATGCGGCTGACGACCCCTGCCCCTCCCCACCCCGCCGCGCGGTACGCGGTGAAGTGTGAGGGACGGCGATGAACACCAGGGTCACCACCGTCATCATCATCGTTCTCATCGCGGTCATCGCCGGGCTCGGCGCGGCGATCATCACGGCGCAGCTCGGTGCCAGCGGTCTCGCAGCCGTGGCTGCTGGCGGGGGCGCCTTCGTAGGGATCGCCACCGTCGGCGTCGCGATCGCCGCGTTCCTCATCCCCACGGCCCAGAGCCAGGCCCCACCGGCCTCCTCGTGACCACACGAAGGGCGGCACCCCGACCGGGGTGCCGCCCTTCGACGTGCGGGTGGGCGCCCGCTGCGGCTGCGGCGGCCTAAAGTTCGCCGCGATCTCTACTTTTCGGCTTCGCGGGCCTGCTCGTCTGCGTGAAGTTCGTCGAGCTCGGCCACGATGGTCTCCAGGTCGATGACCCCGGCCTCGTACGCCTCCAGGAACAGCCCGATGGCGTGGGAGATGGACACCTTGTCGACGGCCGCGCGCTTCTTGCCCGCCTCCCACACCGAGCCGGTGACGTTGACGGTGCGCACCACCTTGGTCTGGTCGAGCTCCCTCGCGGTGGGCCGTCCGGTGCCGGTCGTGTACGTCTTGGGGGAGCGGTCGTGATGGCGCGGGGCGGTGGTCACGGTGGTCACCTCTCGGGTCGGGTCGGGGCCGGCACCACCCTACCGCAACTTATATAAGTTCTTTGTTTTTTCGTGCACCCCAAACCCGACCTGGACCACCACCGGAACGCCGACCCCGGCCGCCCGCCCGGCCACGGACCCGCTCCCACCGGAGGCCCGGCCTTCCCGGCCCGGCCTCCCCGGTCGTGTCCGCCCGGCGGGGACCGCCCTCCTCGCCCGCCGACCCGACCCCACGTTCCGCTCCGGCCCGCCGGCCGCCCGGCCCCGGGCCCTGCCCCCGCTTCGCCCCCGGCCCCGTGACCCGGGCCGCCGCCCTGTCCCGGGCCCCGCCGCCGCCCCGTGGCCGCCCCGTCGGAGTCACACGGCCAGTCACATGACCAGTCACATGAGGGTGAGTCACACGCTCTGACCTGTGAGAACACCCCGAAATCCCCACCCGTGCCGCACATGTGACCCGCCGCCCGGAACCGTTCTCCGCCACCACGGGCGCCCGCCCCTCGGCGCGGACGGTGCGCTCCTCGACCGCCCCTCCCTGCCGCACGTCCGCCCCGTCCGCCACCTCTGCGCGGACCCGAGCCTGTTCCTCGGCCGCCCGCTGGTCGGCCCACCGGACCAACGACGCGGCCGCGGTCTCGCGGTCCGTGTGCTCCGTGGTCTGCCCGCCCAACGGCGACGCGTACCAGAGGACGACCGGGTTGGACACGTACCCGGCGAGCACACCGTCAACGAAGACCTCGCGCCGCCCGCGGGCGTCAGGCAGACCGAACCGATACCGGTCCCCGACCGTCCCAGCATCCGTTGCGGCCGCAGCATCGTCCCCGCCCGCCACCGACGACTCCGCGGCGTGGTCCCGCTCGGCGGCCGCCACCGCGACGTTCGCCGCATCCACACGCTCACGCGCCCGCCGCATTCCCTCCCGGCTCAGGCTCAACGACGACTGCGCGTAGCGCGTGCGCGCCGTCTCCAGCTCCGCCCGCGCCGCCTCCAGCCGCACCGCCGACTGCTCGACACGGTCCACCGGCCCCGCCACCGCCCACGCGAACGAGGGATCCGTCGCCCGACCCGTGGCCCGCAGCCACGCCTCCAGCGCCGCGGCGAAGTCGTCCCCCGTCCAGTTCTCCTCGGTCCACCGCTCGAATCCCGCCGGAACCGTACGACCCGCAGCGTCCTGCTGCTCCGCCCATGCCTCAGCACCGCGGAACATCCGCAGCCGGCGGTCATCCTCGATCAGGTCCGCGGCGTAGCGACGCTCCTCGGCGTCCAACGCGAGCACCGGAAGCGCGCTCACGGACACCCGCGCACGCTGCGCCGCATGCTGGGCGCACATGAGCTGTCGACCGACGCGGTACAGGCGGACACCGACCGACTCACACATGCCGTCGAACGCCCCCTCGACGCGGACGTCGCAGCATCCGACGTCCACCGGCTCCGGCAGGCCGGGAACGGTCACGTTGGCCTTACGGACGTCCTCGGGGACGACGTCCGCGAGGGTGAGCGCTTCCTGACCCTCGATGGCCCCGAAGTACAGACCGCCGGTCTCGCCGTCCTCCCACCCGACAAGATCGCGGTTGCGGGTCATCTCCGACCCCCACCCCCACCGCGCGGAGAACCCCTGCGCGGGGAAGTACGCGTGCTCGATGCACACCCGCGGGTTGTGCCAGTCCTCCGCGTCCTCCCACGACTCACACCCGCACTCGCCGTCCCACAGCTCCGACTCCTCGACCAGCGCCGTGATGGCCTTCAGGCTCATGTCCGCCAGCCGCACGCCGTCGACACCACCGCGCCCCGCCCCCGGCTTGTACCGGAACGCGCCGCGCGCATCGCGCTCCCACAGCAGCACCAGGTACACCTCCCCGCCGGTGGTGTACGCCTCCAGACCGACCATCCACGTGTCCACCTTCACGTCCCCTGCCCCGCCGGCCGCGAACGTGGCGGACACCTCCCAATCGTTCTCCTTGGCCACCTGAATAAGCTGCGCTGCGCTGTTGGGAATGGACGACATTTCAAGCACCCTTTCAGCTGCGGAACTCGGGGGCCGGACGGCCACCTGATGAGAAGAACTCTAGCATGAGTTATATAACTCCAGCGATGGTGTGAGGGTTCGTCTTTTGCGTTTTGTGTATGGGGTTTTGGTGGGGTGTCAGGTTGGTTGTGGGTGGGTGTTTTGAGGTTTTGTCATGTGGGTTTGTTGTAAGGGAATTTGGCAGGGTCTCCTACCGGTTTTCCGGCCTCAGAAACCCAGCTCTCCCTTTTGCTGCCGTCTTTTTGGTGTAGACCATGTGTCGCGTAGGTACGAAGCTGTGTGACACGGTGTGTGACCGTATTCGAGTAGGGCGGGCAGGCTGGACAGGGGGTCTGCTCTGACTGCATACTGTTGCTGTCAGGGAGTACGAGGGGTCCGACCAGGAGCTCCGGCCCCGCAGGGGACGGAGGCGACCAACCCCGGCACAACCCTCCAGCACCTCTCTGAACAGGCAAAATGCACCGCGCAGCGGGGCGTGAAGCCATCGCCGGCCCCCACCCCACGGGCCGCGGACCCGGTCCGACCGGGCAGCCCCGCCGTCACCGAAGGTGACGGCCTATCGGGCCGCTCCCTCTGGCGTCGCGCAGCGACGCAGCAGCGTTGGGAGTGACGCAGTCACTCCGCGTCGTGTCTCCGCAGGAGACAGAACGGAAGATCACACGTCTTAACACCAGTCACGT
>NZ_JBFAYA010000031.1:0-62275 GCF_040681095.1 Streptomyces sp. NPDC051909
CGCCAAGCGGAGACCCCACCTCCGCCCCCGGGGGCCCCCCCCCCCCCCCCCCCGCTTCTCTTCTGTGGAGCTAAGGAGAATTGAACTCCTGACCTCCTGCATGCCATGCAGGCGCTCTACCAACTGAGCTATAGCCCCCTGTACGGGTTCTGTGGAGCTAAGGAGAATTGAACTCCTGACCTCTTGCATGCCATGCAAGCGCTCTACCAACTGAGCTATAGCCCCTTGTTTAGTTGTGTCGCGCCGGTCTCCCGTGCGGCGACGGATAGAACAGTAACCGTCCGCCGGGCCGTTCGCCAAATCCATATCGCGGGCCCGTCGGGCGGTGCGGGTAGGGTCGCCGTCTGTGTCCGCCTCCTCCTTGCCCCCGGTCTCCCCGTCCCGCGCCCGGCTCCGGCCCCTGGCCGTCGCCGCGGCGGTCTGTCTGCTCTCGTTCACGGCGTTCTGGGTGGCGCAGCGGCTCGCCCACGTGAACATGCTGGACGTGATGGTCTACCGGGCCGAGGCGGAGACACTGCGGGCCGGCGGCGACCTCTACGCGATGCGCGCCACCTCGGCGAACCTGGCGATGACCTATCCGCCGTTCGCCGCCGTGCTGTTCCTCCCGCTGACCGTGGTGGGCGTCCCGCTGATGCGGACGCTGACGACGGCGGGGAACCTGCTCCTGGTGGTCGCGCTGGTGCAGCTGTCGCTGCAGCTGGTCCGCCCGGCCCTGGCCCGTCCGGCGGCCCGCGCCGAGCTGTGGCGAACCGCACTGTGGATCGCGGCGGTCGTGGTGTGGTGCGAGCCGGTGTGGACGACGCTGCGGTACGGGCAGATCAATCTGCTCGTGGCGGTGGCCGTGCTGTGGGACCTGACCCGTCGCGAGGGCGGCCGGGGCAGCCGCTGGGCCGGCCTCGGCATCGGTCTGGCCACCGCGGTGAAGCTCACCCCGGGCCTCTTCGTGGTCCTGCTGTTCGCCGCCGGGCTGCTCCTGTGGCGCCGGGACCGCGCCCTGAACCAGTGGCTGCGGACGGCGCTCACGGCGACCGGCGTCTTCCTCGTGACGACGCTGACGATGGCGCTGGCGCTGCCCGCCGACTCGAAGAGGTTCTGGACCGGGACCCTGTTCGAGACCGGCCGGGTCGGCCACGCCGAGGAGACCGCCAACCAGTCCCTCAGCGGCGTCCTGGCCCGGCTGATGCACACGGACGCGCCGGGCCTGTGGTGGCTGGCCGCGGCGGTCCTGCTCGGCGGCGCGGCCATGGTGCTCGCCGTACGGGCGGCGGTCCGCGGCGACCGGGCGGTGGCCGTGGTGGTCACGGCGTTCGCGGCGCTGATGGTCAGCCCGATCTCCTGGTCCCACCACTGGGTGTGGTGCGTGACACTGCTGATCCTGCTGTACGACCGCTCCACGCGCGCGTGGCCGGTGACCGGAGCCGTGGCTCTGGCCTTCGCCTCGTTCGCGCTGTGGTGGGTGCCGCACGACCCGGGCCGTCCCGAACTCGACCAGAACGCCGGGCAGATGCTGCTCTCCGCGGTCTATCCGCTGACGGCGCTCGCGGTCTTCGCCGGCTATGCGCTGTCGCTGCGGCGGACACACGGCCGAACTCGCCCGGAGACGGTCCCGCGGCCCCGCGAGGAGACGCGGGAGCCTCAGGCCGTGGCGAACGAGTAGAACCGCTTCAGGGTGCAGTGCTCGTCGAGGAGCCGGCCGTAGATCGGCTCTCCTTCGAGCTCGCGGTAGGTCTCGATGGGGTCGCCTTTTATGATCAGCGCCCGCGCGCACTCCTCGCACCAGTACTGGAACGAGGGGTTCACGGGGTCCATGTCACGGACGATGGGCGTCCCGCTGCCGCACCAGTCGCACTTCCGCCGGTGCGCCCCCATCATTCGGCTCCCGTCGCGGAGGCGGCACGCGCCGCACGGGTGAGGGGTGACTTCCACGGCCCGGGGGCGGATTCCGCGACGGCATCGGCTGCGACCTCGTCGGCACCGTCCACGGCCATGCGCGCTCCCTCCCGCCCGGACCCTCTTCCCCACCGGCGGTCCGATTCTGCCATGGGCCCGCAAGGGGGTCAGCGTCGTCGACGGAGCAGGCTCGCCGAGGCCCCCAGGACGGCCGCCGCGGCCAGCGCGAGGGTGCATACCCAGAGCGCGTGGGCGGACACATGCGCCCCCTCTCCGGTGATCCGGCCGAGGAAGAGCGCGCCGAACGCGGCGACGCCGATCAGCTGGCCGAGCTGGGTCACGGTGGCGAGCAGTCCGCTGGCGTCGGCGGCGTCCTCGGGCCGTACGGTCGCGAGCGCGCCGGTCAGGGCCGGGCTGAAGGCCAGCGCCAGACCGGCGCCCATGGCGCAGAGCACCGGATAGAGCGCCCAGCCGCCCGCGCCGCCGTCCCGCAGGAGCGCGCCCACACCGACCGAGGAGGCGGCCGTCAGCAGGAAGCCGGCGGGAACCAGGACGGGCTGCAGCCGGGCGGGCCAGCGACGCCAGGTGAGGCCGACGAATCCGAAGACGGCGGCGGTCGGCGCGAAGGTGAGGCCGGTGCGCAGCGCGCTGTGCCCGAGCGCGCCCTGCAGGTGCAGGGTGAGGGTGAACAGGAAGCCCGCGTTGACGGCCATCACGGCGACGATCCGCAGGACGGCCCGGCCGATGCCGGGGCTGCGCAGCACCCGCGGCGCGACGATCGGGGCGCCGCCGCGCCGGGCGAGCCCCGCCTCGTACGCGCCGAAGGCGACGAACAGAAGCAGTGCGCCGGCGAAGGACAGCCAGGTCCACAGCGGCCAGTCCTTCTCCTGGCCGAGGACCAGGGGGACGGTGAGCAGCGTGACGGAGCCGGCGAGGAGCAGCAGTCCTGGCATGTCGAGGGAGCGCGCCCGCTCGGCCTCGGTGCCCGCGTCGCGCGGCAGCACCTTGGCGCCGAGGGACAGCAACAGCAGGCCGATGGGCACGTTGACCAGGAAGACCGGGCGCCAGCCGGTGCCGAACAGGTCGGCGCTGACGAGGACTCCGCCGACGACCTGGCCGGCCGCCGCTCCGGTGGCGAGGACGGCGGAGTAGGCGCTGAGTGCGCGGACCCGGCCCTCGCCGGTGAAGTTGCGCTGGATGAGGCTGAGCACCTGGGGGATCATCAGGGCCGATCCGGCGCCCTGGACGACCCGGAAGGCGATCAACTGGCCGGTTCCGGCGGCCAGTCCGCAGGCGAGCGAGGCGGCGGTGAAGACCATGAGCCCGGCGAGGTAGACGCGCCGGTGGCCGAGCCGGTCGCCGAGCCGGGCGCCGGTGATCAGCAACACCGCGTAGGCGATGGTGTATCCGGCGACGACGAGCTGGATCCCGGCGCCGGTGGCGGTGAGTTCGGTACGGATGGTGGGGGCGGCGACGTTGACGATGAAGACGTCGAGCAGCGCCATGAACTGGGCGGCGAGCACGACGGCCAGCAGGGCACGGGGGCGGTTGTCGGTGGTGGGGTCTTTACTGAGTACGGGACGTGTGGTGGTCGTCGTCATACGAGGAGGGTGACGCCGGCCGGATACGGGTAACGAGAGCCCGTCGATGCTGGTACTGACAGCACCTGGCAGCGGCGGCGCGGGGACTCGACCATGGGGGATGTGACGACTGTGGCAGCACTGGGCGAGACGCGGCGGAGGCCGGAGCTGGCGGCGTTCCTGCGGAGCCGGCGGGCGCGGGTGACGCCCCAGGACGTGGGCATGCCGCCGGGCCTGAGACGGCGCACGCCGGGGCTGCGCCGCGAGGAGGTGGCGCAGCTCTCCGGGGTCGGCGTGACCTGGTACACGTGGCTGGAGCAGGGGCGGCCGATCAACGCCTCGGCGCAGGTGCTCGACGCGGTGGCCCGCACGCTGCGGCTCGACCGGCCGGAGCGCGAGCATCTGTACCACCTGGCGGAGGTGCCGTACGAGCCGGAGTCGACGCCCGAGCACGTGATGGGGGCCGGCCCGGAGATCCAGGGCATCCTGGACGCCCTGGTGCCGCTGCCCGCCGTGGTCTACAACGCGCGGTACGACGTGCTGGCCACCAACGTCACGTACGAGATGCTGTTCCTCCGGGAGGACGGCAGGCCCTGGACGGGCCCGTTGGGCGTGCGCAACGTGCTGTGGAGCCTCTTCACGATGCCCGGCGACAAGTGCCCGGTCGTCGAAAGGCACCTGGAGCTGCCGCTCATGGTGGCCCAGTTGCGGGGTGGGTACGGGCGCCATGTGGGCGAGCCCGCGTGGGAGTCGTTCGTACAGCTGCTGAGCGAGGCGAGCCCGTACTTCGCGGAGCTGTGGCGCAACGGCGACGTGGTGCCGCCGGGCACCCGGGTGAAGACCTTCCGGCACCACCGGGTGGGCGAGATACGGATGACCTCGGTGTCGCTGTCGATCAACGGGATGCCGGAGTGCCGGATCGTCACCTACACGCCGAACGACGAGGAGAGCCGGCGCTCCATCGACCTGCTACTGAACGGGAAGTGACGGGGCGGGAAGTGACGGAGCGGGAGGCAGGGGGAAACGACGGATCCCGCCCCCTGCTGGGGACGGGATCCGGTGATTGTGGAGCTAAGGAGAATTGAACTCCTGACCTCCTGCATGCCATGCAGGCGCTCTACCAACTGAGCTATAGCCCCGCGCGTTCTTCGCGCTCCGCGCTGCGAACAAGATGAACTTTAGCCTGTGACCTGCCGGAAAGTGAAATCGGTCCGGCAGGCCACACGCGGTGCTCAGTCGTCGTCGCCGAGGACCGGCTCGGGCAGCGTGCCGGCGTTGTGCTCCAGGAGGCGCCAGCCGCGGGCCCCCTCGCCGAGGACCGACCAGCAGCAGTTCGACAGGCCGCCGAGCGACTCCCAGTGCCGGGCCTCCAGCTCGAGCAGCCGGCCGATCGTGGTGCGGATGGTGCCGCCGTGGCTGACCACGACGAGCGTGCCGTCCACGGGCAGCTTCTCGGCGTGCTCCAGGACCACCGGGGCGGCCCGGTCGGCCACCTCGGTCTCCAGCTCGCCGCCGCCGCGCCGCACGGGCTCGCCACGCTTCCAGGCGGCGTACTGCTCGCCGTACCGCGCGGTGATCTCGTCGTGGGTCAGGCCCTGCCACTCCCCCGCGTACGTCTCGCGCAGGGCGGAGTCGTGGGCGACGGCGAGGCCGGTGAGCGCGGACAGCTCGGCGGCCGTGGCCGCCGCCCGCCTGAGGTCGGAGGCGACGATGGCGTCCGGCCTCAGCGCGGCGAGCAGCCGGGCGGCCCGGCGCGCCTGGGCGACGCCGGTCTCGGTCAGCTCGATGTCCGTGCTCCCCTGGAAACGGCGCTCCAGGTTCCACGAGGTCTGGCCGTGGCGCCAGAGCACGATACGGCGGCCGCTGCCGCCCTTGCCGCTGGTCAGCTCAGCTCACCGTCCGCTCCCTCGGCGCCCATGAGCCGGGCGTGCTCCTCCGCCTTGCCCCGGGTCTTCTGCGCGTCCTCGGGAAGCGGCAGCTCGGGGCAGTCCTTCCACAGGCGCTCCAGGGCGTAGAAGACCCGCTCCTCGCTGTGCTGGACGTGGACCACGATGTCGACGTAGTCGAGGAGGATCCAGCGGGCGTCGCGGTCGCCCTCGCGGCGCACCGGCTTGGCGCCGAGCTCCTTGAGCAGCCGCTCCTCGATCTCGTCGACGATCGACTTGACCTGGCGGTCGTTGGGCGCGGAGGCGAGCAGGAAGGCGTCGGTGATCGACAGCACGTCGCTGACGTCGTACGCGATGATGTCGTGAGCGAGCCGGTCGGCCGCCGCCTGGGCGGCGGCGTTGACGAGCTCGATGGAGCGATCCGTGGCGGTCACAAGCAGGCTTTCGTCGGCGGTCTGAGACACCTCAAGGGTCTCATGTACCGCCGACGGGCCCGAAAAGGATTACCGAAGGGTCACTGCCCGCCCCCGGGAACCTTGTAGTCCGCGCCCAGCACCACGGTGACCTCGGCGTTTCCGGCGGCCTTGCCCTTGGCGACGGATCCGGCGGGCAGACCCAGGGTCTTGGCGACCTCCACGGCGGCCGGCTTCTGGGCGTCGTCCGCGTAGAGGACCTGCGACTTCTCCTCGGATCCGGCCTTGGTGCCGCCGACCACGGCGTAGCCGCCGTTGATCAGGACCACGCGGGCGGCCTCGGTGGCGTCCTTGCCACTTCCGTCGCGGATCGCGACCCGGGTGGCGGCGCCCTGCTCGGGGGCGGTGACCTTGCCGCCGAGGATGTCCTTGACGACGCTGTCGCCGGTGGCCTCGCTCAGCGAGCCGTCGGTCTCGACGGGCAGCACGGCGGTCTTGTAGGCGCCGATCTTGGCGTGCTCGGCCAGCTTGGCCAGGGAGACGCCGAGGTCCTTCTCGGGCAGCGAGGGGTCGAGGATCTGGGCCAGGGTCTCGATGGTGACGGTGGCGGCCTTGGGATCGTCGGAGATCTTCCGCAGCACGCCGTACATGACCTGGCCGAAGCGCTGGAGCTGCTTGGCCTCGGCCTCGCCGGAGGCCCGGTGGGTGGCGTAGGCGACGGCGGCGCGGCCGTTGAGGGTCTGGTCCTCGCCCTTCTTGACCAGCGGCTCGGCGCCGGGCTTGTCGCCGGGCACCTCGGTGTCGGTGGTGATGTCGATGTTGCCGACGAGCTCGACGAGGTTCTCCAGGTAGGGGGTGTCGAGCCGCCAGGTGCCGGCGATCCTCGCGCCGAGGAGGTTGCCGAGGGCCTCGCGGGTGCCGCTGGAGCCGTCGTCCTCGACGGACTTGGCGAGGGTGGTGGTGGCTCCGTCCTCGTCGGCGACGGCGAGCGCGTTGGGCAGCAGGACGGTGGTGCCCTGCTTGGTGGTGCTGTTGTCGACGAGCAGGGCGGTGGAGGTACCGCCGCCCTTGGTGTTGTGCAGGTGGACGACGATCGTGTCGCGCTGCTGCGGGCCGGTGGCGGTGTTCTGCGCTGCCCCTTCGCCGGAGGACAGGCCGGGGAGCTTGCCGGCCGACCAGAGATAGCCGACGCCGCCGACCGCGACGAGCACCAGGACCACGACGAGGGTGACCAGGCGGTTGCGGCCGCGCCGGCGGGCCTCCTCGCGGCGCTCGGAACGGCTCTCGGTGAACTTGAGCCAGTCGATGACGTCCTCGGAGTCCTCGTCGGGCTCCTCGATGAACGAGAACTGCTCGGTGCGGTAGTCCCGCCCGTCGTTCTCGGGCGCCGGGCGCTGCCCGGGCACGGCGGCCGGGGCGCCGGGTGCGGCCTGCGGCGGGCGGGGCGGCCGCGGGGCCTGCGGCGCGGGGGCGGGCTCGGTGCGGACCGCCCACTGCTGCCCCGTCTGGTCGACCTGGCCGACCTGACCGGTCTGGCCCGTGTCGTACTGCTGGTAGTCGTACGAGGCGGGCTGCTGGGCGTACGGGTCGTACTGCGGCTGTTGGGGCTGCCGGGCCTGCTGGGGCGCGGCCTGCTGCTGCCCGTACGGGTCGTAGCCGTAGTGCTGCTGTGACGGCTGCTGCTGAGGCTGCTGGACGGGCTGTCCGTACGGGTCGTAGTGCTGCTGCGGGACCTGCTGCTGGTACACCGGCTGCCCGTACGCGTCGTAGCCGATGATCTGCGGCTGCGGATAGTACGGGTCGTACGGGTTCTGCTGATCGTTCACCGGTGCCCCTCCCCGAGACTCACTCGCCGCGGTACAACTGGCGCTTGTCGATGTAGCGCACCACACCGTCCGGGACCAAATACCAGACCGGGTCGCCCTGCGCGACCCTCGCCCGGCAGTCGGTGGACGAGATGGCGAGCGCGGGGACCTCCACGAGCGACACGCCGCCCTTGGGCAGGCCGTCGTCGGTGAGGTCGTGACCCGGCCGGGTGACCCCGATGAAATGGGCGAGGGCGAAGAGCTCCTCGGCGTCGCGCCAGGTGAGAATCTGCGACAGCGCGTCGGCGCCGGTGATGAAGAAGAGGTCCGAGTCACTGTTCAGGGAGCGCAGGTCCCGCAGGGTGTCGATGGTGTACGTCGGCCCGCCGCGGTCGATGTCGATGCGGCTGACGGAGAACTGCGGGTTGGACGCGGTGGCGATGACCGTCATCAGATAACGGTCCTCGGCGGGCGAGACCGCCTTGTGGCTCTTCTGCCAGGGCTGCCCGGTCGGCACGAACACCACCTCGTCGAGGTGGAACAGGGCGGCCACCTCGCTGGCGGCCACCAGGTGTCCGTGGTGGATCGGGTCAAACGTTCCGCCCATCACGCCGAGTCTGCGCTTGCCGCGACCGCCAGTAGGCACTTCCTGCTCTCCCATGCGTGCAGAGCCTACTGGCACGGCGTCGAACACCGGATCAGCGGCCTCGCGGCTCGGCCGCCCGGCGGCTCAGCGGTCGCGGTTGAAGCGGGTGGTCACCCAGAGCAGGAGCAGCAGCGCGAGCAGGGCGCCACCACCCGTGACGTACGGGCTGAGGCTTTCGTGGTTGCCGCCGTGCTCGGCACCCTCGTTCGCGAGCGTGACCAGGTTGGCGGCGGTGGCGTGGAGGCTCATCTTCGACGTGACCTTCGATCGGGGACGGGAGCGGAGACTTCGCGCACATCGTATGCGGCGCGTCGCGGAGCGCTCACGCCGACTCAGGCGTTGGCGTCACCGGGGCCGTTTCATCGCGCGCCGGGGCGGACCCGGCGGCGTCGGCGCCGGCTCCCCTTTCACCACCGCGCTCCACGGTCGTCCACGGTGTCCGAGTTATCCACAGGCTCCGGCAGGCGGTAGTCCCCTCCCCTAGGCTGGGTTGCGTCAGGGGGACGAGCATCGACTCGTACGAACAGGGGGTATCCATGACCGATCACCACCAGGGACACCTGCCGGGCCGGCAGCGCAAGCGCTTCCCCGGCATCTCTTCCCGGGCCTACGAACACCCGGCGGACCGCTCGGCACTGGTCGCGCTGCGCAAGCTGAGCGGCTTCGACACCGTCTTCAAGGCGCTGAGCGGGCTGCTGCCGGAGCGGAGCCTGAGGCTGCTGTTCCTGTCCGACTCCGTGCGGGTGAGCGACGCGCAGTTCACCCACCTCAACGACATGCTGCGGGACGCCTGTTACATCCTGGACCTGGAGAAGGTCCCGCCGATGTACGTGACGCAGGACCCGAAGCCCAACGCGATGTGCATCGGTCTCGACGAGCCGATCATCGTGGTCACCACCGGCCTGGTGGAGCTCCTCGACGAGGAGGAGATGCGGGCCGTCGTCGGACACGAGGTCGGCCACGCGCTGTCGGGTCACTCCGTGTACCGGACGGTGCTGCTCTTCCTCACCAGCCTGGCGCTGAAGATCGCCTGGATCCCGCTGGGGAACGTGGCGATCATGGCGATCGTCACGGCGCTGCGCGAGTGGTTCCGCAAGTCGGAGCTGTCGGCCGACCGGGCCGGGCTGCTCGTCGGGCAGGACGTCCAGGCCTCGATGCGCGGTCTGATGAAGATCGCCGGCGGCAACCACCTGCACGAGATGAACGTGGACGCGTTCCTCGCCCAGGCCGACGAGTACGAGAAGGGCGGCGACCTGCGGGACTCCGTCCTGAAGATCCTCAACGTGCTGCCGCGCTCCCACCCGTTCACCACGGTGCGGGCGGCCGAGCTGAAGAAGTGGTCCGAGACCCGGGACTACCAGCGGATCATGGACGGCCATTACCCGAAGCGCACGGAGGACAAGGACACCTCGGTGACCGACTCCTTCCGCGAGTCCGGGCGGCACTACGCGGACACGGTGCGCACCAGCAAGGATCCGCTGATGAAGCTGGTCAGCGACATAGCCGGGGGCGCCGGTGACCTGGCGGGCGGCCTGGGCGAGAAGCTGTTCGGCCGCTCCGGCGGCGGCCAGGGGGCCGCCAAGGGCCCGAAGGCCGAGCCGGACGGTCAGAGCGAGGGCTGAGCGCTCGGGGCCAGGGTCCCGCAGAGCAAGGAGGTGGTGGGCCGGCCCGTGGTGTACGGGTCGGTGACCGCCTGCCGGCTCCGGTCGCCGGCCTGCTGTCCGGCGAGCAGCGGCCGGAGCGCACCGGTCGGGTCGGCGTCGCAGGACTGCGGGCCGGCCTGGACGGTGCTGGTGAGCAGTTCGGCGCGGTGCATCCGCAGGTCCTCGCGGTCGAAGCGGAAGTGCAGCTCGCGGTGGACGGTGAACAGCGAGGCGCGGGGCGCCGGGCCGGGGCCGGAGGTCGCGGGCCGGACCGCGTAGGTGAAGGTGTGGTCGGCCGTGACGTCCAGCAGGTCGGCGTTGATCTCGGCGAAGCGCAGGGTTCCCTGGACCCGGACGTTCGGGTCGGCGAGGACGACGGTGTGCGGGTCGAAGCGAACGAGCCAGCCGGAGACGGCGTGCCGGCCGTCGTCCTGGGGCGATTCGACGCTCCGGTCGAACTGTTCCAGCTGGTCGGGGTCGAGGAGGAGGCGCGGCGGGCGGACGGTCTGTCCGGCCAGGACGTCGGGGTCGAGGGAGGAGGCGACCAGGTACTCCTTGGCGATGCTGAGGGCGTTGACCACCTGGCTCTCGGAGAAGCTGGTGGTGCGGGCGGCGAGGGGGAGGTTGATGCCGGCGGCGCCGGTGCGGTACTCGGCGGCGGGGCTGTGCGCGAAGAGACTGGCGGGGGTGCCGCCGGGGACGGTGCCCTGCGGGGCGAGCGGGACCGTGGTGGTGCGCAGGGGTTCGGCGCGCTGGTCGAGCGGGGACTGGTACGGGTTGCGCACGCCGAGATAGACCGCCGTGCCGAAGGCCAGGAGGATCAGCAGGACGAGCATGAGGGCCTGCCGGGAGCCGCTGCGGCCTTCCCGGCCGGGGCGGGAGCGGACCGCCTGGGCGTGTTCCCCCATCCGCTCCTCGGCGGAGAACTCCTGGAGTCGGGCAGCGCGGACGAACGACTCGTCGAAGACGACGGATCGGTACTCGTCCTCACCGCCGGGGAGTCCCTCGGGGTTCCCCTCAGGCGGGTCGCCACGCCCTGCCATACCTTCAGGGTAGGTCCGCGGAAGCCCCGGTAAACGCCCAGGTACACGACAACTTCGGAAGAATTACGACGCGGCTGCGGCGAACGGGCGAAGGGCCCGGCGGGCGGGGCCGGAGGGGAGAGGTCAGGGGACGCCCGGGGCGGCTGGGACGGGCGGGGCGGAGGACATGGTGGCCGCCGAGGGGGTGGCGGGGCCCTTGTCGACGCCCGTGGTGGCCGGGGGCGGCATACGGTCCTGGCGGTTGGCCGAGGCGCCGCGGTAGACGGCGCTGAAGGCGAGGGCGACCATGCCGACGCCCATCACCAGGGCCAGCACCCAGGCGACCGGGCGGTGCCAGCGGGCGCTGCCCCGGTAGGGGCGCAGTGCGCCGCCGTGGGGGCCGTAGGGGCCGAAGGCGTCGTCGGCGGTGTCCGGGTCGTAGCCGTCGGGGTGCCGGCCGAGGTCGTAGGCGTCCTCGTACGGGTCCTCGTCGGCGAGGCCGGCGACGGCGCGGGCCCGGGCGGCCTCGGCCTCGGCGCGGGCCTGGGCGGCGGCGAGCAGCCGCTCGACCGCGGTGGGCTCGTGGAACCGCGCCCCCCGTACGAAGTCCTCGTCGAAGGCCACGGTGGCGAATTCCTCGTCGGCGCCGCCGCGGTCGACAGAGTCCTCGGGGTCCTGGCCGTCCTGGAACGGCGTGCCCCCCACGTCGTCCGGCACGGGTTCAGAGTAGACCGGAGAGGGGGTTTTGGGCAGGGAGAGCGCGAACTGTCCCTGCCCGTGCAAGCGGCACGGAGGGTGGGTGCCGGTTACCGGACGTGACCGTCGCCGGTCACGATGTACTTGGTGGAGGTGAGTTCCGGAAGGCCCATGGGGCCCCGGGCGTGCAGCTTCTGGGTGGAGATGCCGATCTCGGCGCCGAAGCCGAACTGTCCGCCGTCCGTGAAGCGGGTGGAGGCGTTGACGGCGACGGTGGTGGAGTCGACCAGCTGGGTGAAGCGGCGGGCCGCGGCCTGGGAGGTGGTGACGATGGCCTCGGTGTGACCGGAGGACCAGAGCCGGATGTGCTCGACGGCCTTGTCGAGGGAGTCGACGACGGCGGCGGCGATGTCGTAGGAGAGGTACTCGGTCTCCCAGTCCTCGGGGGTGGCCGGGACGACGGTGGCCTTGCTGCCCTCGGCATGGGCGAGGACCCGCTCGTCGGCGTGGACGGTGACGCCGGCCTCGGCGAGGGCGTCCAGGGCGCGGGGCAGGAAGGCGTCGGCGATGTCCTGGTGGACCAGGAGGGTCTCGGCGGCGTTGCAGACGCTGACCCGGTGGGCCTTGGAGTTGACCAGGATGTCGACGGCCATGTCGAGGTCTGCCTGGGCGTCCACGTAGACGTGGCAGTTGCCGGTGCCGGTCTCGATGACGGGGACGGTGGACTCCTCGACGACCGTCTTGATGAGGGAGGCGCCGCCGCGCGGGATGAGGACGTCGACGAGGCCGCGGGCGCGCATGAGCTCGCGCACCGAGTCGCGGGACTCGCCGGGGACGAGCTGGATGGCGTCGGCGGGCAGGCCGGCGCCGCCGATCGCGTCGCGCAGCACCTTCACCAGGGCGGTGTTGGAGGAGTAGGCGGAGGAGGAGCCGCGGAGCAGGACCGCGTTGCCGGACTTGAGGCAGAGCGCGGCGGCGTCGACGGTGACGTTGGGGCGGGCCTCGTAGATGATGCCGACGACGCCGAGCGGGACGCGGACCTGGCGCAGGTCGATGCCGTTGGGGAGGGTCGAGCCGCGGACGATCTCGCCGACCGGGTCGGGCAGCGCGGCCACGTGCCGGACGTCGGCGGCGATGGCCCGCACTCGCTCGGGGGTGAGGGTGAGGCGGTCGATGATGGCCTCGCTGGTGCCGGCCTCGCGGGCGCGGGCGATGTCCTCGGCGTTGGCCTCGACGATCTCGGCCGTGCGGACCTCCAGGGCGTCCGCCATGGCCAGCAGGGCGTCGTCCTTCGTGGCGCGCGGCAGTGGCGCGATGTCGGCGGCCGCGGCGCGGGCCCGGTAGGCGGTCTGGGCGACCGGGGACATGTTGTCGAAGGGCATGAGCGAGGTCATGTCCGCAGGGTACTGGCAGCACTGCGGACATCCCTCACGTATCCCTGGGCCGTCCCGTCATACGAGACGGCCCAGCGGGCGCCGGAGTGACCGGAAGTCGACGGTCGCGTAACCCGCCCGGGAACCCTTCCGGGAACCCGTCCGTCGCCTGCCGGCCAGCCGTCCGTCGCCCGCGCACCGCGCGTCCGTCAGTAGGGGTGGACGCCGACCGGGGCGGCCGGCGGCGGGCCATAGCCCTCGGCGATCCGCTGGTGGTAGGTCTCCCGGTCGATGACCTCCAGGCCGACGATCTCCCACGGCGGCAGCTGGGCACTCTGCCGGTGCTCGCCCCACAGGCGCAGGGCGACGGCCGCGGCGTCGTGGAGGTCGCGGGCCTCCTCCCAGTAGCGGATCTCCGCGTGGTCGTCGGCGTACCGGCTGGTCAGCAGGAAGGGGTGGTCGTGGGCCAGCTGCTCCAGGCCCCGGCGCACCTCCGTCAGCGGGGCGGCAGCGCCGGAGACGCTGAGGGTGATGTGCCAGAGCTTGGACACCTCCCGCTCCGGCGCCCTCCTGTCCTGGGGTTTCTCGTCGTAGGACTTCTCGTCGAAGTCGGCTCCGGCCTCGACGCTCGTCAGGGCGCGTTCGGTCGTCCCTCGGGCCATGGCCCCTGGGCGCGCTCGTCTCACCGGCGGCCTCCTGTGTGATGCCTGTGCTGCGTGCTGCTGCGCGTGCTGGTCGTTCCCCGCCCTCGTCGTTGCCCCCGAGACAAAGTTGACCAGCCCGCGGCGGCGCGTGGGGCGGTTTTGGTAAAGGTCCCTACCGGATGACCAGACTTTCAGCCGTTTCGGTTCACCCCGGTGCTTCGTCACATCACCACGAGGTCGTCGCGGTGGACGATCTCCCGTTCGTACTCGGGGCCGAGCTCGCGGGCGAGCTCGTGGGTGGAGCGGCCGAGGAGCTGGGGGAGCTCCTTGGCGTCGAAGTTGACGAGCCCGCGGGCGACGGCGCGGCCCGCGGTGTCCCGCAGCTCCACCGGGTCGCCGGCGCTGAACTCGCCCTCGACGGCGGCGATCCCGGCCGCGAGCAGCGACTTCTTGCCCTCGGTCACGGCCCGGACGGCGCCGTCGTCGAGGGTGAGGTGGCCGCGCGGGGTGGAGGCGTGGGCGAGCCAGAGCAGCCGGTCGGCCGAGCGGCGGCCGGTGCGGTGGAAGTAGGTACCGGTGTCGCGGCCGGACAGGGCGTCGGCGGCGCGGACGGCGGAGGTGAGGACCACGGGGATGCCCGCGGCGGCGGCGATCCGGGCCGCCTCGACCTTGGTGACCATGCCGCCGGTGCCGACGCCGGCCTTGCCGGCCGAGCCGATCTCGACGTGCGCGATGTCGCCGGGGCCGCGCACCTCGGCGATGCGCGAGGTGCCGGGCCGGGACGGGTCGCCGTCGTAGAGCCCGTCGACGTCGGAGAGCAGCACCAGCAGGTCGGCGCGCACGAGGTGGGCGACGAGCGCGGCGAGCCGGTCGTTGTCGCCGAAGCGGATCTCGTCGGTGGCCACGGTGTCGTTCTCGTTGACGACCGGCAGGGCGCCCATGGCGAGCAGCTGGTCCAGGGTGCGGTAGGCGTTGCGGTAGTGGGCGCGGCGGCTGGTGTCGTCGGTGGTGAGCAGGACCTGGCCGACCCGGATGCCGTAGCGGGCGAAGGAGGCCGTGTAGCGGGCGACGAGCAGGCCCTGTCCGACGCTGGCGGCGGCCTGCTGCCGGGCCAGGTCCTTGGGGCGGCGGGTGAGGCCGAGCGGGGCGAGGCCGGCGGCGATGGCGCCGGAGGAGACCAGGACGATCTCCTTCTCGCCGCCGCTGCGGACCTTGGCGAGGACGTCCACGAGGGCGTCGACGCGGTCGGCGTCGAGACCGCCGGACGCGGTGGTCAGCGAGGACGAGCCGACCTTCACGACGATCCTGCGGGCTTCCGTCACGTACTGCCTTGCCACTGTCACCTGCGTCGTCCTCGCCGTCCTGCTCGTGCTCGTGCTCGCTCATGCCCGTGCCGGGGTCCGGGCCCAGACCGGACCGGGCTCGAGGCCGGGACCGGGCCCGAGGCCGGGACCGGGCCCCGTGATCACGCCCGTGCCCATGATCCCGCTCGGCAGGCAATCTACGCGAGCCGGTCCGGGCGCCGCCCGCCCATTCCGCGGGCTGGACGACGGCGCCCGGCGGGGCCGTCAGCCGCGCGCCGCCAGCGAGCGGCGGAACGCCACGCACTCCTCGTACACCGGCAGGATCCCCGCCTCGCGTGCCTGCGCGAGGGTCGGGCTCCGGGAGTCCTTGGCGGACAGCTCCGGATCGCCGTCGACCGGCCACTCGATGCCGATCCGCGGGTCGAGCGGGTGGACACCGTGCTCGCGCTGCGGTGCGTACCCCTGGGAGCAGAGGTATGTCACGGTGGCGTCGTCGGTCAGCGCGCAGAAGCCGTGGCCGAGGCCCTCGGAGAGGTAGACGGCCCTGCGCTCCCGGTCGTCGAGGCGCACGGCCTCCCAGCGGCCGAAGGTCGGCGAGCCGACCCGGACGTCCACGACGATGTCGAGGACCGCGCCGCGCACGCAGGTCACGTACTTCGCCTGGCCGGGCGGCACGTCGGCGAAGTGGACGCCGCGCACGACGCCGGCGGCGGACACCGACATGTTCCCCTGCCTCAGCTCCAACGGGTGGCCGACGGCCTCGGCCATGAGCTCGGCCTTGTACCACTCCAGGAACAGACCACGGGCGTCGCCGTGCTGCTCCGGGACGAACTCCCAGGCACCCTCGATGCCAAGGGGGTTGACCTTCATGGAAAGAGCCGTTCCTCTCTCGGGCCCTCAGGCCTTGTCGGGTTGAACTTCAGGCCATGCCGGTCCCTCAGGCCTGCCGGTCCCTCAGGCCTGCCGGTCCTTCAGACCTTCGCGGTCCGCTCGGTCCGCTCGGTCTCGTACGCCAGCAGGTCGAGCAGGTAGTCGCCGTAGCCGCTCTTGGTCAGCGGCTCGGCGAGGGCACGCAGCCGCGCGTCGTCGATGAAGCCGGCCCGCCAGGCGGCCTCCTCCAGGCAGCCGATCTTCATGCCCTGGCGCTCCTCGACCACGCGGACGTACTCGGAGGCCTGCACGAGGGACTGGAAGGTGCCGGTGTCGAGCCAGACGGTGCCGCGGTCGAGGACCGAGACCTGCAGCTCGCCGCGTTCGAGGTAGTGCTTGTTGATGTCGGTGATCTCCAGCTCGCCGCGCGCGCTCGGCACGAGGTTCCTGGCTATCTCGACCACCCGGCTGTCGTAGAAGTAGAGGCCCGGCACCGCGTAGCGGGACTTCGGGTTCCTCGGCTTCTCCTCGATGGAGCGGGCGACGCCGTTCTCGTCGAAGTCGACGACACCGTAGGCCGTGGGGTCGGAGACGGCGTGGGCGAAGACGACTCCGCCCTCGGGCTGCCCGTACTTCGCCAGCTGCCGGCCGAGGCCGACGCCGTGGAAGATGTTGTCGCCGAGGATCAGCGCGACGGGCTCGCCGCCGATGAACTCCTCGCCGATGACGAAGGCCTCGGCGATCCCGTTCGGCTTCTCCTGCGTCGCGAACCGGATGTCGAGGCCCCAGTCGGAGCCGTCGCCGAGCAGACGCTCGAACTGCGGCCGCTCCTCCGGCCCGGTGATGACCAGGATCTCCCTGCTCCCCGCCATCACGAGGGTCGACAGGGGGTAATAGATCATCGGCTTGTCGAAGACCGGCATCAACTGCTTCGAGACGGCTCGGGTGATGGGCCACAATCGGGAGCCGGTACCACCGGCGAGCAGGATCCCACGCATGAACACGGAGCCTAGGCGGGAGCACTGGTGCCGGCACCCGGTTCCATAGAATCGTGGCCTTCATGAGGATTCTGGTCACCGGCGGCGCCGGGTTCATCGGTTCACAGTTCGTGCGGGCACTGCTCTCCGGAGAACTGCCCTCGGGCGAGGGCGCCCAGGTCACCGTCCTGGACAACCTCACCTACTCCGGCAACGAGGCCAACCTGGCCCCCGTGGCCGAGCGGTCCGGCTACACCTTCGTACAGGGCGACATCCGCGACCACGCCACCGTCGACGACGTGATGCGCGGCCAGGACGCGGTGGTGCACTTCGCCGCCGAGTCCCATGTGGACCGCTCGATCCTCGACTCCTCGCCGTTCGTCACCACGAACGTGCTCGGCACCCAGGTGCTGCTCGACGCGGCCCGGCGGCACGGCGTCGGCCGGTTCGTGCACGTCTCCACGGACGAGGTGTACGGCTCGATCGCCGAGGGCTCGTGGACCGAGGACTGGCCGCTGGCGCCGAACTCCCCGTACTCGGCCTCCAAGGCCGGCTCCGACCTGCTGGCGCTGTCGTACCACCGCACGCACGGCATGGACGTGGTGGTGACCCGCTGCTCGAACAACTACGGGCCGTACCACTTCCCCGAGAAGATGATCCCGCTGTTCACCACGAACCTGCTGGACGGCAGGAAGGTCCCGCTGTACGGCGAGGGCCTGAACGTCCGCGACTGGCTGCACGTCTCCGATCACTGCCGCGGCATCGAGACGGTGTTGCGCGGCGGCCGGGCCGGCGAGGTCTATCACATCGGCGGCGGCACCGAGGTCAGCAACAAGGAGCTCACCGGCATGCTGCTCGACGCCTGCGGCGCGGGCTGGGACATGGTCGAGCACGTCGAGGACCGCAAGGGCCACGACCTGCGCTACTCGCTGTCGATCACCAAGATCCAGGAGGAGCTCGGCTACCGGCCGCAGGTCGCCTTCGAGCAGGGCCTCGCCTCCACCGTCCAGTGGTACCGCGACAACCGCGCCTGGTGGGAGCCGCTGAAGGCGAAGGCGGCGCTCGCCCGATGAGCGCCGACACCCCCACCCGCTGGCTGATCACCGGCGCCGCCGGCATGCTCGGCCGCGACCTCACCGAGGTCCTGACCGAGGCGGGCGCGGACGTCACCGCGCTGACCCGCGCCGACCTGGACATCACCGACACCGCCGCCGTCCGCGCCGCGGTCGATGGCCATGACGTCGTCGTCAACGCCGCCGCCTGGACCGATGTCGACGGCGCGGAGACCGAGGAGGCCGCGGCCACCCGGATCAACGGCGACGGTCCCCGCACGCTCGCCGGGGCCTGCGCCGCGACCGGCGCGGTGCTGCTCCAGGTGTCGACCGACTACGTCTTCCCGGGCGACGCCCCTGAGCCGTACCGGCACGACGCCCCCACCTCCCCGCTGAACGCCTACGGCCGCGGCAAGCTCGCGGGCGAGGAGGCGGTCCTGGCGCTGCTGCCCGAGCGCGGTTACGTGGTGCGCACCGCGTGGCTGTACGGGGCGCACGGCCGCAACTTCGTGGCCACCGTGCTGAGCCTGGCCGGGCGGCGCGAGACCCTCGACGTGGTCGACGACCAGCGCGGCCAGCCGACCTGGACCCGGGCCCTCGCACGCCAGCTGCGGGACCTGGGCACGGCGGCCGTCAGGGGCGAGGCCCCGGCGGGCGTCTACCACGGCACGGCGTCCGGGACGACGACCTGGTTCGACCTGGCGCGGGCGGCCTTCGAGCTGTCCGGCCTGGACCCGGAGCGGGTGCGGCCGACCACCTCGGAGACGTTCGTACGCCCGGCCCGCCGGCCCTCGTACAGCGTCCTGGCGCACGCGCGCTGGGCCGAGGCGGGCGTCGCGGTGCAGCCGCACTGGCGCGAACAGCTCTCCGAGGCCCTGAAGGCCATGCCCCCGGCCCCCGCTCCGCGCCCGGCTCGACGGTCGGGCGCGTGACCTTGTCCGGACGGCTCACGGCACCGCACCACACCGCACCGCACCGCACGGCACCGCGCCCGGAGCGGTGCCGTGAGCCGAATCACTCTTTGTGGTCGAATCGGGCAGATTCTGCGATCCTCTGCACCCTACGTGCGCATTCCTTGAGGAAAATCGCTCCCCTTGTCGGTCACCTGGACGACCGACGAGCCCTCCGGAAGGCCACACCGCCGCACCGGCCGTCCTCGGTGTCAATCGCGGTCCCGAACAGCGGGTAGCTTGGATGTGTCGAGAGGAAGACAAGTGGATCGAGGTGCAAGTGCCTGACGTCTCCGTGGTCGTCATCGCCTACAACGACGCAGAGCGTCTCCCGACGGCCGTCCAATCGGTACTGGACCAGACCTTGCAGAGCGTCGAGGTCGTCATCGTCGACGACTGCAGCAAGGACGACACGTTCAAGGTCGCCCAGGGTCTCGCCGCCGCGCACCCCGATCAGGTCCGCGCCTTCCAGCTGCCCGAGAACAGCGGCGCGGGCGGCGAGCCCCGCAACGTCGGCATCGGGCACGCGCGGGGTCGCTATGTGATGTTCCTCGACAGCGACGACGTCCTGGAACTCAACGCCTGCCGGAACATGATCTCGGCGGCCGAGGAGACCGGCTCCGACATCGTCTCGGGTCTGTGCGTGCGTCTCACCAAGGACACCCGCAACGAGAAGCGCAACGAGTGGTACTCGTGGCTCTACTCGACCACGCGCACCCTGGACTCGGTCACCGAACTTCCCGACCTGTTCGTCTGGGACACCCTGTCCACGAACAAGTGCTACCGCCGCGACTTCCTCGTCGACAACGATCTGCGCTTCCCCAAGGGGATGTTCTACGAGGACCTGATGTTCATCGCCGACGCCTACATGGCGGCGAAGAAGATCACCCTCATCCCCAACCAGGTCTACTTCTGGCACGTCTACGAGCAGGCCAAGGTCAAGTCGGTCACCAACAGCCGGCACGAGATGGTGAACTACCAGCACCGGCTGGAGATCCACCGCCGCATCGACGCGCTCCTCGACCGGCATGGCCTGGACGAGATGCGGGCGGCGAAGGACGTCAAGTTCCTCAAGCACGACCTCGTCCTTCATCTGCGTGACCTGCCGTTCCGGGACGAGGAATACCGCAACGAGTTCGCCGAACTCTCCCGCCCGTATCTCCAGGGCCTGAACCGCGAGGCGTACGCCAAGGCCTCCAAGATCCAGGCGATCTGCGCCTACCTTCTGGAGAAGGGCGACTGGGACAACCTGCTGCCCGCCGTGGACTCCCTGATCCACGGCAAGAAGCTGTCCTCTCCCCTCCACCGGCAGAACGGCCGCATCTACTGGTGCGCCGAGCACCTCGACGACGAGTTCGGCCGTGAGGTGCTCGACGTCACCGAACTCGGCTACCACCAGGAGCCCCTCAACAGGCTGTTCCTGCGCAACGAGCTCACCGAGTACGCGGCCTCCGGCGGTACCGCGAAGCTCGCCGGCCGGATCGTCAACCCGCTGGGGATCATCGGGCCGGACGACACGCTGAAGGCCGAGCTGACGTTCCAGGCGCGCCGCCGCAGCCTGCAGAAGTTCAGCTTCCCCATCACCTCGCTGCGCCACGACGGCGACACCATCCACTGGGAGATCAAGACCGACATCGGGTCCGCGCTGCGGCCGCTCGGCGTGATCGACTCGGTGTGGGACGTCCGGGTCGTTCTCCGGGCGAACGGTGTCCGTACGCAGACCCGCCTCACCACCTCGCAGGACCACCTGGGCGACGGAGGCCTTCCCGTCAAGCCGCGGCTGACCCGGCTGGTGGGCGACCTCATAGAGCCCCACTCGACCGCCAAGGGCCATCTCGCCTTCCGTCTCGTCTCCTCGAAGGGCGACAGCGACAGGATCGAGGAGTTCGTCCAGCGCGGTCTGCACGGCAAGCCCGGACAGATCGCCAAGTCCGGCTATCGCCGCGCCAAGAACCTGCGCAAGAGCCTCACCTCCGGCGACACCAAGCTGAGGCTGTATCACGACGTCTACAGCCGCCTGCCCATCAAGAAGCGGACGGTCGTCTTCGAGAGCCAGCTGGGCAAGCAGTACAGCGACAGCCCGCGCGCGATCTACGAAGAGATGCGCCGGCAGGGCCTGGACTTCACCGCGATCTGGTCGTACACGGGCGATCCCGGCGATTTCCCCAAGGACATCGAGCTGGTACGCCGCTGGTCCCTGCCGTATCTGAAGGCGCTGGCCCGCGCCGAGTTCTGGGTGGACAACCAGAGCTACCCGCTGCGTCTGGCCAAGCGCCCCGAGACGACGTACATCCAGACCTGGCACGGATCCGCGCTCAAGAAGATGGGCTTCGACCAGCCCAAGCTCAAGACTCAGACGCGGCAGCAGCAGGCGGCCGAGCAGAAGCACCTCGACCGCTACGACCACTTCCTGGTGCGCTCGGAGCACGATGTCCGGACGCTCGTCAAGGCCTTCCGGCTGAAGGACCGCACGCCGCTGCGCTCGGGCTACCCGCGCAACGACCTGCTGGTTCAGGCCCGGCAGCGCGAGGAGGAGGCGGGTCGCCGGGTGCGCGGCCCGCTCGCCGAGAAGCTGGGCATCCCGGCGGACAAGACGGTGCTGCTGTACGCGCCGACGTTCCGCACGTCGGGCAAGGCCAGCCAGTTCGAGCTTCCCTTCGACGTCGAGCGCTTCGCCGAGGAATTCGGGGACCGCTACGTCCTGTTGGTGCGCGCGCACTACTTCAACCACGTGGTGCTGCCGCCCAACGTCCACGGCAAGATCATCGACGTCTCGGCGGAGCACGACGTGACGCCGCTGATGGAGCTCGCCGACGCGCTGATCACGGACTACTCGTCCGTGATGTTCGACTACGCGCTGCTCGACCGCCCGATGCTGTTCTTCACCTTCGACTACGAGAGCTACGTCCACGAGGACCGCGGCACGTACTTCGATCTGCTGGAGCACGCGCCCGGACCGGTCTTCCGCACGGAGGACGAACTGCACGCCGCCGTACGGAACCTCGAGTCCGAGGGCCGGGAGTACTGCGACGCCCGCAAGCGTTTCGTGGCCGAGTTCGGCGAGTACGACCAGGGCGACGCCGCCCGGTCGATCGTCGAGAAGTTCTTCTCCGGGTGGAGCCGTTGATGACCGAGATGACGACGACGACCCTGACCGCCGCCAAGAACGACGCCGAGACGCGGGACATCTACCTCGTCTCCAACAGCGTCGACGAGCTCGGCGGGATCACCAGCTGGTCGCACCAGATGGCACGGCTCTTCAGCGAGCGCGGGCACGCCGTCCACGTGATCGGCATCGTCCCCGCCCCCGAGGGCCGGCGCGCCGACCTCGGTGACGATCTGCCGTACAAGACGACGACGCTCTACGACACCCATCCGCCGGTCCTGAAGCCGATGCGCGGCATCAAGGGCAGGCTCGACCTCGTCGAGCGCCGGCGCAGGGCGTCACGCGAGGCCGGCATGCGACGCGAGGCCGCCAAGCTCAGCGCGATCTTCCGCACCGCCCGCCCGGGTTCCATCCTGATCGTGACGCAGGTCTGGGCCATGGAGTGGGTCGCTCTCGCGGACACCGCGGGGCTGCGTGTGATCGGCATGAGCCACGAGTCCTTCCAGACCTGCCGCGGATCGTCCCGCTTCCAGCGGGTCCAGAAGTACTACGCCGATGTCGACCGGATGCTCGTGCTGACCCGCGAGGACGCGGACCTCTGGATCCAGCAGCGCTTCGACCACGTCGGTGCCATGCCGAATCCGCTGCCGTTCTTCCCCGAGGAGCCGTCGCCGCGCACGGCCAAGGTCGTCGTCAGCATCGGCCGACTGCACGAGGAGAAGGGCGTCGACCTGCTGCTCGAAGCCTGGTCCGACGTCGCGCCCAAGCACCCCGACTGGATCCTGCGCGTCTACGGTTCCGGCGAGGAGGAGGCGGCGCTCAAGGAGCAGAGCGCCCGGCTGGGGCTGACCGCCCAGGTCGAGTGGATGGGACGGACCAGTGACGTCCCCGGGGCGTTGAAGGACAGCTCGCTGTTCGCCCTGTCCTCCCGGGGCGAGGGTTTCCCCCTCGCGCTGATGGAGGCCATGGCCACGGCTGTGCCCTGCGTCGCCTTCGACGTCGCTCCGGGCGTCCACGAGATCATCACGGACGGCGAGAACGGCGTCATCGTGACCCCGGGCAACACCGTGGACTTCGCGCGTCGCCTCGACGAGCTGATCTCCGACCAGGAGCTGCGGGACCGTATGGGCGACAAGGCCCGCGTGGACATCCAGCGCTACTCGACGGATGAGATCGTCGCGCGCTGGGAGAACCTCTTCACGCTCCTGGAGCGCTGACCGTCACGAGGAAAAGGGCTGTGGACCGGCGCATCGGCGGTCCACAGCCCTTTTCACACGCCGGCTGTGCTCGAGGGTCGGGCCGTACCCCGGTCAGGCCGATACGGTATGGCGCGCGGTCCAGCCGGCCCAGGCCGAGCTGATCATGTCGCGGACGTCGTGGCGGGCCTGCCAGCCGAGCTCCGACTCGATACGGCCGGCGGAGGCGACCACACGGGCCGGGTCGCCGGCGCGGCGCGGGGTGACGGCCGGGTCGACGCTGTGGCCGGTGATCTCGTTGATCAGGTCGACCATCTCGCGGACGGAGACGCCCTCGCCGCGGCCGATGTTGACGGTGAGGTCGCGCGGCTCGCCGGCGGCGGCCCACTCGGCGAGCTTGCGGGCGGCGACGAGGTGGGCGTCTGCCAGGTCCTCGACGTGGATGTAGTCGCGGATGCAGGTGCCGTCGGGGGTGTCGTAGTCGTCGCCGAAGATCCGCGGGGACTCGCCGGCGTCGAGCCGCTCGAACACCATCGGGACCAGGTTGAAGACGCCGGTGTCGGCGAGCTCCGGGGTCGCGGCGCCGGCCACGTTGAAGTAGCGCAGGCAGGCGGTGGAGATGCCGTGGGCCTTGCCCGCCGCGCGGACCAGCCACTCGCCGGCCAGCTTGGTCTCGCCGTACGGGCTCATCGGCAGGCACGGGGTGTCCTCGGTGACGAGGTCCACGTCCGGCATGCCGTAGACGGCGGCGGAGGAGGAGAACAGGAAGTTGCGCACACCGCCGGCGGCGACGGCCTCGAGCAGGACGGTCAGGCCCACCACGTTCTCGCGGTAGTAGTGCAGCGGCAGCTCGACGGACTCGCCGACCTGCTTCTTCGCCGCCAGGTGGACCACGCCGGTCACACCGTACTCGGCGATGGTCTTGTCGAGGACCTCACGGTCCAGGGTGGAACCGACCACCAGCGGCACACCGTCCGGGAGGCGCTCGGCGTAGCCGGTGGACAGGTCGTCGAGGACGACGACGCTCTCGCCCGCCTGCGTCATGGCGCGCACGACGTGCGAGCCGATGTAGCCCGCGCCGCCCGTGATCAGAAAAGTCATCGTGTTCCCTAGCCCTTTCCCTGCAATGTGCCGGCGAGCCGGCCGAGCTTGGCCCCCACCGCCTTGAGCCCGTCGCGGGGCCCCGGGGCGATCCGTACCGCCAGCGAACCGTTCGCCGTCGTGTACTGCTGGACCAGCACTACACCGTACCGGCTGCTCGGCAGCACCGACCGGCGCGCGCCGCCCGCGAGACGCGGGACGGTGGTGAAGGAGGCGTCGTCCGCGCAGTCCACGGTGATCCTCAGGTCCCACACCTGGGTGCCGCGGGTGCCCCGGCGGCGGCCGGTGCGGGCGAGGCCGGTGAAGCTCGCGGGAATGCGGGCGGTCCAGCCGTCCGCGCCCTCGGTGAGGGTGACGCGCTCGGTGCGGGCGGGCTCGGCGGCGCCCCTCGGTACGAAGCCGACCCCGGCGGTACGGGGGCCCGCCGCGCGGACCCGGCCGTACAGGTCGCGCAGGGTCAGGAGCAGTTCGCCGGCTCCCGTGACGCTGGTGCGCAGGGAGGCGTCGACGACGAGCGGAAGGGCGTCGAGCGGGGCGGTGTCGACGCCGTCCAGGACGGCGCCCGGCAGGTCCTCCGCCCAGACGGCGGCCCCGTCCACGCGCGCGTACGGAGGCAGCAGGAGTCCGGGGTTCGCGGCGAGGCGGGCCGTCCGGGTCAGGTCGCGCGGCTCGGCCGCGGCGAGCAGCAGGCGGGCGAGCCAGCGGGCGGGGACGGCCGCGGCGGCGATCTCGCCCTCGTCGAAGCCGGTCAGGTACGTGCGGGTGAGCGTCCACCAGTCCTTCTGGTACGCGGCGCCGCGCTGCGGCAGCTCGCGGGCGTAGAGCCGGACGTCGTGCTCCAGGAACTTGGTGCGGCAGGCGGCGGCGAGTTCGGCGCGGCCGGCGCCGGCGAAGGCCGCGACGGCCTGGCGGTGGGCCTCGATGCGGGCGGTCCAGTTCTCGACGCCCTTGCGGTCCAGGGAGATGGACAACTGGGCGGCGGCGCGGCGCACATGCCAGACGTAGACCGTGTCCGGGATCACGGCGATGCGCGGCGCGGCGGCCAGCACGCGCGCGCTGAAGACGAAGTCCTCGTAGACGAACCGGCCGTCGGGGAATCGGATGCCGTGCTCGGCGAGGAAGGAGCGGCGGTAGACCTTGTTCACGCAGAGGGTGTCGTGCGTGTACGGGGCGAGGGCGGCGGCGCCGTCGCGGACGGCCGCGTCCGCGTACAGGTCCGGCTGCCACGGCACGTCGCGCCCCTCCGGCAGCTCCCGGCGCACGCACAGCCCGGCCGCGACCGGCGTCTCGTGCCGCTCCGCCGCCGCCACGAGGGCGTGGGCCGCGCCCGGCGGAAGGACGTCGTCGCTGTCCAGGAACATCACGTAGGGGGCGGTCGCCGCGGCGATGCCGTCGTTGCGCGGGGTGCCGCAGCCCCCGCTGTTGCTCTCCCGGTGCACCACCCGCACGCGCGGGTGCAGCGCCGCGAGCTCGTCGAGCACCTTGCCCGTACCGTCGCTCGACGCGTCGTCCACGGCCACGACCTCGGCGACCACCGCCCCCTGATCGAGCGCGGATCTGATCGCCTCACCCACCAGTTCCTCGTCGTTGTAGGCGATGACGACGACGCTGAGCCGACCGTCGATGTCGGGCGCGGAGGCGGCGGGGCTGAGACTCACATCAGAATCCTACGGGAGCCCCTCCGCCCCCCGGCCCGGCAGCCGAGCGGCTGCGCCGGACTCCGTCCGCCGGTACGCGACGGGCCCCGCCCGGACGGGAAAGTCCAAGCAGGGCCCAGGAGCACGCGCAGCCGAACAGGCCTAGAACGGGTTGAACTCGTCGAACTCCCGCTGCACGTCATCCCGCTCCGCCTCGCGGTCACGGCGGCGCTGAGCCGCCGGACGCGGGGCCTCGAGGCGGTGGGCTGGATCGTCCACGGCCGCCCTCGCACCGCTCGGCCCCAGGGGGCCTCACGGGCTTCGGACGGCTGCGCCGGACTCCGTCCGCCGGCACGCGACGGGCCCCGCCCGGACGGGAAAGTCCAAGCAGGGCCCAGGAGCACGCGCAGCCGAACAGGCCTAGAACGGGTTGAACTCGTCGAACTCCCGCTGCACGTCATCCCGCTCCGCCTCGCGGTCACGGCGGCGCTGAGCCGCCGGACGCGGGGCCTCCAGGCGGTGGTCCTCGCCGCGGCGGCCGAGCATTTCGGCGCCGGAGACCATGGAGGGCTCCCAGTCGAAGACGACCGCGTTCTCCTCGGGGCCGATCGCGACGCCGTCGCCGGCGCGGGCGCCGGCCTTCATCAGTTCGTCCTCGACACCGAGGCGGTTGAGGCGGTCCGCGAGGTAGCCGACGGCCTCGTCGTTGTTGAAGTCGGTCTGGCGGACCCAGCGCTCGGGCTTCTCGCCGCGCACGCGGTAGAGGTCCTCGTGCTCCTCGTAGGTGACGGTGAAGCCGGCGTCGTCGACCGCCTTCGGGCGGATGACGATGCGGGTCGCCTCCTCCTTCGGCTTGGCCGCGCGGGCCTTCGCGACGATGTCGGCGATCGCGAAGGACAGCTCCTTGAGGCCCGTACGGGCGACCGCGGAGATCTCGAAGACGCGGTAGCCGCGCTCCTCCAGGTCCGGGCGGATCATGTCCGCGAGGTCCTTGCCGTCCGGGACGTCGATCTTGTTGAGGACGACGATGCGCGGGCGGTCGCCGAGGCCGCCGTACTGCTTCAGCTCCTCCTCGATCGCGTCGAGGTCGCTGACCGGGTCCCGGTCGGACTCGAGCGTCGCGGTGTCGAGGACGTGCACGAGCACCGAGCAGCGCTCGACGTGGCGCAGGAACTCCAGGCCCAGGCCGCGGCCCTGGCTGGCGCCGGGGATGAGGCCGGGGACGTCGGCGATGGTGTAGACGGTCGAACCGGCCGTGACCACGCCGAGGTTCGGGACGAGCGTCGTGAAGGGATAGTCCGCGATCTTCGGCTTGGCGGCCGAGAGGACGGAGATCAGGGAGGACTTGCCGGCGCTGGGGTAGCCGACGAGCGCCACGTCGGCGACCGTCTTGAGCTCCAGGACGATGTCCTCCAGGTCACCGGGCTCGCCGAGCAGCGCGAAGCCGGGGGCCTTGCGGCGGGCC
This sequence comes from Streptomyces sp. NPDC051909, assembly GCF_040681095.1. Taxonomy (NCBI): domain Bacteria; kingdom Bacillati; phylum Actinomycetota; class Actinomycetes; order Kitasatosporales; family Streptomycetaceae; genus Streptomyces; species Streptomyces sp. NPDC051909. Next base: position 27,257 of record NZ_JBFAYA010000031.1, read on the forward strand.
GAGGCGAGCGCCGCGTTGCCGAGGCCGCCGCGGCCGCCCTGGGCGGCGACGTACGTCGTGCCGTGGCCGACCAGGTCGGCGAGCACGTTGCCCTTCTTGTCGAGGATGACGGTGCCGTCGGGCACGGTCAGGACCAGGTCCTGGCCGTCCTTGCCCGCGCGGTTGCCGCCCTCGCCGGGCTTGCCGTTGGTGGCCTTGCGGTGCGGCGAGTGGTGGTACTCGAGCAGCGTGGTGACCGACTGGTCCACCGTGAGGATCACATCGCCGCCACGGCCGCCGTTGCCGCCGTCGGGGCCGCCGAGCGGCTTGAACTTCTCCCGGTGGACGGAGGCGCAGCCGTGGCCTCCGTTACCCGCGGCGACATGCAGCTCGACGCGGTCCACGAAGGTGGTCATGGTTGTGCCTCCAGAAAGCTAGAGCGAAAGCGAGAAGCTATGGGTGGGAATGTCTATCTAGTAACACGCGAAAGGCGGACCCGCTTCCCTTACGGGAAGTGAGGTCCGCCTCCGCCAAGCTGTTCCGATCAGGCGACCGGAACGATGTTCACGACCTTGCGGCCACGGAAGGTGCCGAACTGCACCGAACCGGCCTGCAGGGCGAACAGCGTGTCGTCGCCACCGCGACCGACACCCGAGCCCGGGTGGAAGTGGGTGCCGCGCTGGCGGACCAGGATCTCACCCGCGTTGACGACCTGACCGCCGAAGCGCTTCACGCCGAGCCGCTGGGCGTTGGAATCGCGACCGTTCCGGGTGGACGATGCGCCCTTCTTGTGTGCCATTGCTCAGTCCCTCTTTACTTCGCGGCCGTCGGGATGGACGTGACCTTGATCGCCGTGTACTGCTGACGGTGACCCTGGCGACGGCGGTAGCCGGTCTTGTTCTTGTAGCGCAGGATGTCGATCTTGGCGCCCTTGGTGTGGTCCACGACCTCGGCCTGGACCTTGATGCCCGCCAGGACCCACGGGTCGCTGGTCACGGCGTCGCCGTCGACGACGAGCAGGGTCGAGAGCTCGACCGTGTCGCCAGCCTTGGCGGTGGAAATCTTGTCAACCTCAACGATGTCGCCGACAGCAACCTTGTGCTGGCGACCACCGCTGCGCACGATGGCGTACACGCGGATCTCTCTCTCACTCGGTAAAGGGACCTCTGACGCCAGCCGCCCTGCCCTGACGGACGTACGGCCTCTCCCGGCGTGAGCCGGGAGGAATGTGCTCAGAGGTGGTGACGTGCCAGTCGACACGCCGACGGTCTAGGTTACGGGCGGGCCCGGGAGGGGGTCAAATCCCCGGCCGCCCCGGTGGTCAGACGGTCCCGGTGCCCGCGTCCGTCTCGGCGACGAAGGCCTTGAGCCAGGTACGGAAGTCCGGGCCCAGGTCCTCGCGCTCGCAGGCGAGCCGCACGATGGCGCGCAGGTAGTCGCCGCGGTCGCCGGTGTCGTAGCGGCGGCCCTTGAAGACCACGCCGTGCACCGGCCCGCCGAGCTGCTCGTCCGCCGCCATCTTCTGCAGGGCGTCGGTCAGCTGGATCTCGCCGCCGCGGCCCGGCTCGGTCCCGCTCAGCACGTCGAAGACGGCCGGGTCGAGGACATAGCGGCCGATGATCGCGTAGTTGCTGGGCGCCTCGGCCGGAGCCGGCTTCTCGACCAGGCCGGTGATGCGTACGACGTCGGCGTCGGCGGACGGCTCGACGGCGGCGCAGCCGTACAGGTGGATCTGCGCCGGGTCGACCTCCATGAGGGCGACGACGCTGCCGCCCTGCTCGGCCAGGACCTCCAGCATCCGGGCGAGCAGCGGGTCGCGCGGGTCGATCAGGTCGTCGCCGAGGAGCACCGCGAAGGGCTCGTCGCCGACGTGCGGCTGCGCGCACAGCACGGCGTGTCCGAGGCCGCGCGGGTCGCCCTGGCGCACGTAGTGCATGGTGGCGAGCTCGCTGGACTCCTGGACCCGGGCCAGGCGCTCCTCGTCGCCCTTGCGGACGAGCGCCTCCTCCAGCTCGTAGTTCCGGTCGAAGTGGTCCTCGAGCGGGCGCTTGTTGCGGCCCGTGATCATCAGGACGTCCGACAGCCCGGCCGAGACCGCCTCCTCCACCACGTACTGGATGGCCGGCTTGTCGACGACCGGCAGCATCTCCTTGGGCGTCGCCTTGGTGGCCGGCAGGAAGCGCGTGCCGAGACCTGCGGCCGGGATGACGGCCTTGCGCACGCGGGGAGCGGGGGTGTTGTTCATCGGGCTGGGTTCCTGGTTCCGATCCTGGGTGAATGCCGTGTGGACCGTCCTCGGCGGAGGACGGTCCACACGGGTCGCGTCGGGGACTGGGTCAGTCCTGCGCGGGAGCGGCGGTCTTCTTGGCGGCCTTCTTGGCGGTCGCCTTCTTCGCCGCGGTCTTCTTGGCCGCCGTCTTCTTGGTGGCGGCCTTCTTCGCCGTGGCCTTCTTGGCCGTCTTGCGGGCCGCCGCCTTCTTGGCCGGGGCGGGAGCCTCGGCGGCCTCCTCCGCGGTCTCCGCGGTCTCGGCCGGGGCGGACGCCACGACGACCACGGCGGCCTCCTCGGCACCGGTCGGCGAACCGGCCGGGGCGGTGGCCTTGCGGACCACCCGGCGGCGCGCCCGCGGCGGGGCGGTCACAGGGACCTCCTCGACGACGGGCTCGGCGACCGGCTCCACCGTCTCGGCCGGGGCGGCCGGGGCCTCCTCGGTCACCGGCTCGGCGACGGCCTCGGGAGCCGGGGCGGACACCTTACGGGTGGCACGACGACGGGTACGGGGCGCCGGGGCGGCCTCCTCCTCGGCGACGGGCGCGACGACCGGCTCCGGCGCCGCGACGGGCTCCTCGGCCTTCGGCTCCGGCTTCGGCTCCGGTACGACGACCTCGTAGGTCTCCGTCCCGGTGACCGCCGGCGAGGCGACGGGCGCGGACACCCGGCGGGTCGCCCGGCGCCGGCCGCGACCGCGCGTGGCGGCCGCCTCGGCCTCGGCGGCGCTGCCGTACAGCTCCTCGTCCGGGGCGATCGGTTCGGGCAGGGCCACCGGGGCGGCCAGCTCCGCGGCGACCTCGGCCTCGGTCTCGGCCTCCGTCGTCTCCGGCTCCGCCGCCTCGGCGTGCTCGTGCTCGTGGACGTGCTCGGCGCCGCGGCCGCGCTTCTTCGAGCGCTTGCCGCCGCCACCGCCGCCGTGGGTGGCGGGCTGCTCCATGTGGACGATGACACCGCGGCCGTTGCAGTGGACGCAGGTCTCGGAGAAGGACTCCAGGAGGCCCTGGCCGACCCGCTTGCGGGTCATCTGCACCAGGCCGAGCGAGGTGACCTCGGCCACCTGGTGCTTGGTCCGGTCACGGCCCAGGCACTCCAGGAGGCGGCGCAGCACCAGGTCGCGGTTGGACTCCAGGACCATGTCGATGAAGTCGATGACGACGATGCCGCCGAGGTCGCGCAGCCGCAGCTGGCGCACGATCTCCTCGGCCGCCTCCAGGTTGTTCCTGGTGACGGTCTCCTCGAGGTTGCCGCCCTGGCCGGTGAACTTGCCGGTGTTGACGTCGACGACGACCATCGCCTCGGTCTTGTCGATCACCAGCGAGCCGCCGGACGGCAGCCAGACCTTGCGGTCGAGCGCCTTCATCAGCTGCTCGTCGATCCGGTACGTCGCGAAGACGTCGACCTCGCTGGTCCACTTGGACAGGCGGTCGGACAGGTCCGGGGCGACGTGGTTCACGTAGCCGTGGATGGTCTCCCAGGCGTCCTCGCCGCTGACGATGACCTTGGAGAAGTCCTCGTTGAAGATGTCGCGGACGACCCGGACGGTCATGTCCGGCTCGCCGTAGAGCAGGCTCGGCGCGGAGGTCGAGATCTGGTTGGCCTTCTTCTGGATGTCGGCCCACTGCGCCTGCAGGCGCTCGACGTCGCGGCGCAGCTCGTCCTCGCTCGCGCCCTCGGCGGCGGTGCGCACGATGACGCCCGCGTCCTCGGGGACGATCTTCTTGAGGATGGTCTTCAGACGCGCGCGCTCGGTGTCCGGGAGCTTGCGGCTGATGCCGGTCATGGAGCCCTCGGGCACGTAGACCAGGTAGCGGCCGGGCAGCGAGACCTGGCTGGTCAGGCGGGCGCCCTTGTGGCCGATCGGGTCCTTGGTGACCTGCACCAGGACCGACTGGCCGGACTTGAGGGCGGCCTCGATGCGGCGCGGGCCGTTGCCCATGCCGAGCGCCTCGAAGTTGACCTCGCCGGCGTACAGGACGGCGTTGCGGCCCTTGCCGATGTCGACGAAGGCGGCCTCCATCGACGGCAGCACGTTCTGGACCTTGCCCAGGTAGACGTTGCCGACGTACGAGGTGGCCTGCTCCTTGTTGACGTAGTGCTCGACGAGCACGTTGTCCTCGAGGACGCCGATCTGGGTGCGCTCGCCGTTCTGGCGGACGACCATGACGCGCTCGACGGCCTCGCGGCGGGCCAGGAACTCGGCCTCGGTGATGATCGGGACGCGGCGGCGGCCCTGCTCGCGGCCCTCGCGGCGGCGCTGCTTCTTGGCCTCCAGGCGGGTGGAGCCCTTGATGGACTGCACCTCGTCGGACGGCTCGGCCTTCTCGCGGGCCGGGCGCGGCTCGCGGACCTTGACGACCGTGCGGACGCCGTCCTCGTCGGCGGCCTCGGACTCACCGGCGGTGTCACCGCTGCGGCGACGGCGACGGCGGCGACGGCGGGAGCTGCTGGAGCCGCCCGCGGCGCCCTCGGCCTCTTCGGCCTCCTCGCCCTCTTCGGCCTCCTCGCCCTCGGTGTCCTCGGCGTGGAACTCCTCGCCCTCCTCGGACTCCTCGGTCTCCTCGGCCTCGGCGAGCTCACCGCGGCGCCGGCGGCGGCCACCGCGACGGCGGCGGCGGGACGGCCGGTCCTCGTACTCGTCGCCCTCCTCGGCCTCGCCCTCGACCTCGGCCTCCGCCTCGGGGGTGGACTCGACCTCGGGCTCGTCGGCGACGGTGGCCGGGACCGGCTCGACGGCGACGGGCTCGCCGCGGCGGCGGCGACGGCGGCGGGAGCGCGGGGACTCCTCCTCGACGACGGGCGCGGCGGCCTCGACCTCGGCGGTCTCCTCCTCCGGCTCCTCCTCGGCGACCTCGGCCGCGGCCATGGCGGCGGCGGTCTCCGGGGTCTGGAACATCGGCTCGGTGAAGACCGGGGCCTGGAAGACGGCGACGGCCGGGCGGGCGGCACGGCGGCCGCGCGGGGCCTCCTCGGCCTCCTTGGCCGCGGCTGCCGGGGCGGCCTCGGTGCCGGCGGTGAACTGCGGCGAGGACGCGCGGCGGCGGGTACGGCCACGGGTGGCGGCCTGCTCGGCGGCGGCGACCTCGACGGCGTGCGAGGCGATCTCCTCGACGGTGTCCTCGGGCAGCGCCTCGCCGGAGGTCTCCGCGGCGATCTCGGCGGCGGCGTCCGCGGTCACGGCCTCGGCCGGGGCGGGCGCGGCGACCTTGCGGGTGGCACGGCGGCGGGTACGCGGGGCCGGAGCGGCCTCCTCGACCGGCGCGGCCTCGGCCACGGGCGCGGCGACCGGCGTGGTCTCCACGGTCTCGGGGGCCGGGGCGGCGGCGGCACGGGTGGCGCGGCGGCGGGTGCGCGGGGCCGGGGCGGCGTCGGGCTCGGCGGCCGGCTCCTCGGCGGGAGCCACTGCCTGGGCGGCCTCGGGGGCCGGGGCGGCGGTGGCGCGCGTGGCGCGGCGGCGGGTACGGGGCGCCGGGGCGGCCTCGGGCTCGGCGGCCGGCTCCGCCACCGGGGCGGCGGTCTCGGCCTCGGCCGGGGCGGGGGTGGTCTCGGGCGCGGCGACCTTGCGGGTGGCGCGGCGGCGGGTACGCGGGGCCGGAGCGGCCTCCTCGGTCGGCGCGGCCTCGGCCACGGGCGCGGCGACCGGCGTGGTCTCCACGATCTCGGTGGTCTCGGCGGCGGCCTCGGCCGTCACCGGCGGACCGGCCGGCCGGGACGCGGCGCGGCGACGGCGGCGCGGCGGCAGCTTGTCACCGGGCGCGGTGCCGTTCTCGTTCTCTTCGTGCTGTTCGAGCATGCGGGCGGTTCTCCCGTCACGCTCCCGGGCGCCGCGCCTTGTTCCGGTCCGGCGGCACGGACGCGCGTGAAGCGCGGTGCCGCCGTCCGGGGCGCGGGCGCCGCACGGGAGCTTAAGTGTCTGGCTCGCCGGTTCCGTACGCCTTCTGCGGACGGCCTGGCGAAAGTCTCCTGGTCAGTGCGCTGCCCGACCCAGGTGGCTCCCGAGTGCCAGGGCGGCGCTGCGACGACGCTCCCTACGCGGTGCCCGCACCCGGCGCCGTCGCAGAAGCGGTCGCGGCGGCCGTGGGTGGAGCGGCCGTGACTGCCTCGCGGTCGGGCGCGAGCGGGTCGGTCACCGTGCCGGACTCCTCGTCGAAGAGCCCCTGCGCCAGCCTGGTCACCGCTGCGGGGACCGGCGGCGCCAGGTCGGCCACAGCTCGGAGACCGGACAGGACGTCGTCGGGTCGCACGGCAGGTGCTACGTGCCGAACAACCAGCCGCAGTATCGCACAGGCGCCGTCCAGCGGCCCATCACCCCGGGGATCGCCCTGGGCGGGGGTCGCGGTCAGCTCCACGACGGCACCGCGGGTGTCGAAGGTGCGGATTCCGTTCTTGGTCTTGCGCTGTACTTCCACGGTCTCGGCCGCGAGAAACGCCTCGACGGCCTTGCGGGCCGTGTCGGCGTCGACGCCGTCGAGGCGCAGCTCCCACACGGAGGCGGTGAGCCGGTCGGCGAGGCCGGAGGTCCGGGCCTCGACGGCGTCGACGATGTCGAGACCGGTCGGCATGGACTCGTCGAGCATGGCCCGCAGGGTCTCCGGGTCGCGGGCCGCGGTGAGCGCGATCTCCAGGTACTCGGCCTCGGAGCCGGTACCCGTCGGGGCGGCGTTGGCGTACGACACCTTCGGGTGCGGGGTGAAGCCGGCCGAGTACGCCATGGGCACCTCGGCACGGCGCAGTGCGCGCTCGAAGGCGCGCTGGAAGTCACGGTGGCTGGTGAACCGGAGGCGGCCGCGCTTGGTGTAGCGCAGTCGGATGCGCTGCACCGCCGGTGCGGGCGGCGGGCCTTCGGGCTGTCGCTTGCCCAGTGGTTCTTCTCCTCGGTGCGGGGCGGGCGCGGCCGTCCGCGCCGCCCTCGAAATGCGGTGGTGCCCTGGGGGGCCCGCCCGGCTCACCCCTGCTTGTGCAGGGAGATCTCGGGTGCGGGCACCGCGCCGGGGACGTTCGTTGTACTACCCAGAGTACGCGCACCCGCCACCTGCGGTTCCCCGCCCCGGTCCGGCTCCGCCCCGCCGACGAGCGCGCGCCAGGCATCCTGGCGGGCCCGGCGGACGGTGTCGCGGGCCTGGGCGAGCGCGGTGCGCGTGGCGTGGCGGGCCTGGGCGAGCGCGGTGCGGGCCGGGGTCCAGACGGCGTCGCGGATCCAGTGGCCGACGGGGGTGCAGACCTGGCGGTACGCCCAGGCGGCGGGGCGGCGCACCAGGTTGCGGCCCAGCCAGGCCAGCGGCCGTACGAGCAGGATCCGCAGCGCCCACCCGATCGCCCGCCCGACGGCCCGCGACACGAAGCCGGCGGCCCGCCAGCAGATCCCGACGGCGTCGCGCACCTCACGCCCGAGCGGGGCGAGCACCCGGCGCCACAGCCAGCCGGCGGGGCGGACGATGCCGTACGTGACGAAGGGCACGAGCAGATAGCGCCACAGGGCGGCGAACGGCCAGGCGACGACGATCCCGGTCCAGCGGGCGGCGACGGCGAGGGCGCGGCCGAGCTGCGCGCCCGCCCAGGCCAGGCCCTGCCAGATCCCGCCGAAGAACCACGCGAGCCCCCGCCCCAGGCCGGTGAACACCCAGGCCAGACCGTGCCCCGTACGAGTGAGCAGCCAGCCGATCCCCCGACCCAGCGGCGCGAGCACCGCGCCGTACAACCAGACCACCGGGGCGACGATCACGTACCGCCACAGCATCGCCAGCGGCCAGGCGACGGCCCGGCCGAGGACGGTGAGCAGCCAGCCGATCCCCCGGCCCAGGCCGGTGAACACCCAGGCCAGACCGCGGCCCAGCGGCGCGAGCACCGCCCCGTAAAGCCACACCACCGGGACGACGATCACGTACCGCCACAGCATGACGAAGGGCCATGCGACCAACCGGCCGAGCCAGGCCGCGGCCAGGCCGAGGGTCCGGCCGAGGGGGCGGAGGACGGTGCGGTCCAGGAAACGGGCGGTGGTCTTGAGGGCGTCCCAGGTCATACGGACCGGGAGGATCAGGACCAGCACCACGATCCGCACCGGGATGCGGATCAGCGCGTGCGGGGCGGCGGGCGGGGGCGGCGCCGGGTTTTCCGTGCTCATGAGGGGAGGGACGCGGACGGCCCGGCGGAGGGTTCTCCCTCCGCCGGGCCGTCACCCGATCTGTCACCCGATCGCAATACCGGGACTGCTACTTCACGACCGTCAGCGGCAGCAGCTTCTTGCCCGTCGGGCCGATCTGGATGTGCGTGTCCATCTGCGGCCATAGCAAGACAGCCCCACATCCAACCTGTAGGCTCCGCGACCATGAAGACGTACGACATCGAGAGCGAGTGGACCGCCTCGGACCTGGCCCTTCTAGAGGACCTGAAGAGAGCGGAGACCCTGCTCCCCGAGGACGCTCCGCGCGCGCTCCTCTCCGTCCGCCTGTCCGTACTTACGGAAGACACCACCTCACCCGCACGACAGGAACTCGACCTGCGTCTCCTGGCGAGAGAGAAGGGGTACCGCGTCGTCGGCGTCGCCTCCGATCTCAACGTGTCGGCGACGAAGGTTCCGCCGTGGAAGCGGAAGGAGCTCGGGGAGTGGCTCAACAACCGGGCTCCGGAGTTCGATGCTCTGCTCTTCTGGAAGCTCGACCGCTTCATCCGTCGCATGACGGACCTGTCCACGATGATCGAGTGGTGCGAGCGGTACGGGAAGAACCTCGTGTCGAAGAACGACGCGATCGACCTCAGCACGACCGTGGGCCGGATCATGGTCACGCTCATCGGCGGCATCGCCGAGATCGAGGCGGCGAACACGTCGACCCGCGTCACGTCACTGTGGGACTACACGCGCACGCAGGACTCATGGCTCGTGGGCAAACCGACGTACGGCTACGTCACGACGAAGGCGGACGGCAAGCCGGCGCTCGCCATCGAGCCGAGCGCACACGGGGCGCTGCACTGGGCCCGGCGCATGGCGCTCCGGGGCGTCTCCGCCCGCCGCATGGCCCTCTGTCTCGTCCGCTCCGGACTCATGTCGACAGGACTCACCACGTCGACTCTCCTCCGACGCCTACGTAACCCCGCGCTCATGGGCTACCGGGTCGAGGAGAACAAGCAGGGCGGGAAGCGGCGGAGCAGGCTCGTCCTCGGCAACGACGGCAAACCGATTCGGGTCGGCCCCCCGATCTTCACCGAGGAGGAGTTCGAGACTCTGCAAGCGGCACTCGATCGCCGGGGCAAGAGCCAGCCCACCCGGCAGGCGGGCGGAGCGACGCAGTTCCTCGGTGTACTGATCTGCGTCGACTGCTCGACCAACATGACCGTGCAGAAGAACATGAGCAACGGCCGGAGCTACACCTACCTTCGCTGCGGCAAGTGCAAGGGCGGCGGGCTCGGCGCGCCCAACCCTCAAGACGTCTACGACGTCCTGGTGGGCGACGTGCTCCGTGTGCTCGGTGACTTCCCCGTCCAGGTCCGGGAGTACGCGAAGGGAGCCGAGGCGCGCGCCGAGGTGAGGCGGCTCGAAGACGCCATCTCCTACTACATGGCGGAGCTCGAACCAGAGGGCCGCTTCTCGAAGACGCGGTTCACTCGCGAGCGGGCGGAGAAGACACTCGACAAGCTCACGGAAGAGTTGAACGCCATCGATCCTGAGACCACGCAAGACCGTTGGGTCCTCGTGCACAACGGCAAGACCTTCCGGGAGATGTGGGAAGCGGGCGGCATGGAGGCCATGGCTGAGGACCTGCGCCGCGTGGGCATCTCGTGCGAGGTGACCCGTACGAAGGTCAAGGGGGTGCGCGCCCCGTCCGTACATCTGCGCCTGAAGATCCCCCGCGACGTACGCGAACGCCTAGTCATCAAGGGCGACGACTTCGCCGCAAGGCTCTGACAAGGAAGCCGGGACAGACGTCTCCGGGCGGCTCGGTCAGCCATGCCCGGAGGTGTTCCGGCTTGACGGGCCGCCCGGGCTCCGGATAGGAAGACTCTCCCGCTCCTTCTGAAGCGGACACCGTAGCTCCCGCCGTTCAGCGGCGGTAGAGCTGGCCACTCCGTGAGGGGCCGCGATCCCGAGGGGCTCGCAGGGACGTCGAGGACATCCCGAAGCGCAGGACGGTACTGCGCGACTTCCACCCGACGCTGAGGCGCAGCTCCGTGCTGCCCTCGGCCAGCGCCAGGAGTCGCCAGCCCTTGAACATCACGATCGAAGTCGTCTGGACCTGTGAGGTCTGCACCTCACCCCTCGTCGAGGGAGAGACGCACGACTGCGGCCGTGCCCCGCAGGAAGGGGGTGCGACCGGTGGCTATCAGCTTCGGCCGTGACCGCTCGTGGGGCGCAGTCTCCCAGCACGAGTACCGACGCATGGCGCAGAACCCAGGACACCCTCTCGCCTACCGCGTGCACTTCGCCGCCATCGGATGGGCGGACAGGCAGGGACACGCAGGCTTCGAGCCCGGCCGGCTGGCCACCCTGCTGGGCAAGAACGGCAAGCCACTGTCCGACCAGAGCACCCGTAACGCGGTGGCCCGCGCCAAGGAAGTGGACCTTGTGTCGCCCCGTTCCGGGGCCGCCTGCCTCGTCCTTCCTGCTCACCTGTTCCAGAAGGGCAAGGGCGCGCCGGTCCCCTGCCGCCTCCATCAGGACCGGTGAGCACACGCGGTACGTGTAGTCAGAGCACGTCTGGCGTATACCGGCATGGCACCGGACCTGCGGAAACGTTCGCGTGCTCTCTTATCTATTTGGATCCAGTGCAGCGCGGCCCCTGTCGGGGCCGACTGAGGAAGGCCACGAGGACCAACGCCAAGAGAAGCAGGGGCGCGGCAGCGCCGTACAGGAGCAGGGCAACGGCGCAGAGAGAAGCGGCAGGGGCGGCCTACCGGCCGCCACAGTCGCAGCGCTCAACAGCAGTGCGGCCCCGGAAGGGGCCGACAGGAGCAAGCCGGCAAGACCCGTGGGGGCGCTACCGCGCCCCAATGTCTCAGCCGTAAGGCTCTGCTCCTTGCAGCCTTCCGCCGTCGTGAGCTAGTCAGGGCAAGACGGTGACCAGGTCATACGTCCCGCCGTAACAGTCCGCGGACAGGACAGACGGACCTTGAAACCGTGGCGGAATCTTGGCTGCCAAGACATGGCGGTCCGCCTCGTTGTGCTCAGGGGGTCATCCCCCACCCCTTCGCCGTCGACGTGCTCAGCCGTTTCGGTCAGCGGTCCTCGCCGTTGCCGTGGAGGACGGTTTCGGCGATCTCACGGACGCGGTCGAGAGTGATGCCTGTGCGCTGCTCGACCGCGAGGGGATGATCGGTGGGTTCGAGCTCGATGAAGGGGCGCTGGCCGACCGGGCGGGTGTGAGCGTTCGTCTTCAGGTTGGTGGTGCCGGGCGAGTAGATCGGCAGCTCGGTCGTCAGCCAGCCGAAGTACGGCTTTTCGTCCTCGCGGCCGGGCGTGTTCCACATGTGGGCGGCCCGGGAGAAGCTGTCTCGGCTCAGGGAAACCCAGACTCCCCACGAGAAGACCTCGTCACTGCCGATGACGGGTATCTCGATCAAGCCCTTGATGAAGTAGTGCTGGGCCTTGATGACGCACTGGTCTGAAGAGAGCAGGCTGTCAGATCGGCCTTCGAAGCTCGCATCCCAGACATCGGGGGCCGTGGCGCTGTAGCCCATCGGAAGTTCCGCGTGGTACTCGCCGCAGCACGAACAGGTGTAACCGAGATCGTTGGTCATGCGCGGGAGCCTAGCTTCGCTGCGAAGCGTAACGACGCGACAGAGTCTCGAAAACCAAGGTTTGTGAGACGAGACAGCAGGCACCCCAGAAGGGGGCGCAGCCCTGTTCAAAACCCGTCTCGAAACCTCCGTCTCGGACTTGATCTTTTGAGACGAGTTCTGAGACAGTCCGTGCCATGACGACGAACACGATCACTGGCCAGCTCATCGGTTACGCCCGCGTCTCCACCGACGACCAGGAAGCGCAGCTTCAGTACGACGCGCTGACGGCCGCAGGGTGCGCCCGCATCTTCGAGGACAAGGCCAGTGGGAAGAACACCGACCGGCCGGAACTGACGGCCCTACTGGACTACGCCCGACCGGGCGACGTCCTGTGCGTGTGGAAGCTTGACCGGCTCGGGCGGTCGCTCATCGACCTCGTGTCCATCGTCGACGGCCTGCGCGAGCGAGGCATAGGTTTCCGCGTGCTCGACGGTGCGCTCTCCTCCGTCGACACCACGTCGGCCGACGGTCGCCTGTTCTTCCAGATCATCGCGGCCATGGCGGAGTTCGAACGGTCGCTTATCAAGGACCGCACTCGGGCCGGTCTGGAAGCCGCCATGGCACAGGGTCGTACCGGCGGCCGGCCGTCTGTGGTGGACGAGGACGTGCTCACCGTGGCCCGTGCCAGGAAGGCGAAGGGCGAGAGCATCAGCGCCATCGCTAAGGCCCTCGGAGTCTCCCGAGCCACGCTGTACCGGCACCTGGGAGAGAGCGCCTGAGACAGGCGCACTGGAGTTCAGACAGGCCCTCGGCTTTACGGCGGGGGCCGTTGTCGTACATGGACGCACAACGCTGGTGGACGGCTGCAACGATGCTGGCCCCCTGCCGACCACGGGGGGAGTCGGCAAGGGGCCAGCACAGGGGCGCGTGTCGCTCACGCTGCGCCCCTTCCAGCGCACCTCTGGTGTTGCTCGCCGTCCCTCAGTGCGCCGGGGGTCTCTCCGGCTCGGCCCGCACCACCATGGCGAACGACGTACACATCCGCCGGAAGCCGCGATGGTTACTCAGACCGGTGTGGCTCATGCACTCGACGTCGACCGCCGCACTGTCCGTCGACGGCTCCGCCTTCCACTTGCAGTGCAGGCACTCCGCCTCAAAGGTCACGTCCGTGTCCGGATGCTGCGTGATCCGATGAGCCACGAACCGAAGGGTGGCACGCGCCAGCAGCGTCCCCTGTGCTTGCTCAGCAGGTGGGCACGGAGGGCCACGTTCACATCCGAAGCCTTCGAGTAGTCGCCCACAGAGGTGGCGTTCGCCCTGCCCACCGCGAAGCCAAGGCACTCACGGCAACCCGACACGGGGTCCGGAGGTGGAGACGGAAGGGACAGGTGTACGGGTCCCGACATGGTGGTCTGCTCGCTGCTCATCTCGTACGCCTTCCGTGCGTTCTCCGATGGCACGGCATCCTTGCCCGCTGGCAGGGGGCGATTCGAGGTTCAGTCGCGTACTGGACTAAAGATCAGGACCGGAACGCCATCGCCCACTCGGCCAGCCGTTCCCGCGCGTCTTCGCCAAAGAGGGCGCTCTCGTCGTAACCAGCGAGTTCATCGAGGTACATCCGGACGTCCCTCGGGTCGCGGAACACCAACACCCCCGCCGTCGTCTCCACCGTGGCCAGCCGCTCGTCATACACGGTGAACGTGTTCAGCGGACACCCCGGCAGGCGCGTTTCGATCGGGAGCACGCCAAGACACACGTTCGGCAGGTGGGTCAGCGAAGCCAGCCGGTCGAGCTGGACAGCCATGGCATCCGGGGAGACAAACGGGGAGCGGGCCGCCTGCTCGGTGACGATGAAGGTGAACTTCTTCCGGCGGTCGTACAGGACCTCCTGCCGCTCCAGCTTCCTCGCCACGGCCTTGCTGTGGTCCCCGGGGATGTGAGCGAGGCTGGCTCTGATGTACTCCGGAGTGGAGAGCAGGGCCGTGAGCATCGAAAGCAGGAAGAACCGGAACTCCGTCGAAGACGCTTCGAGCCCGGCCAGCTCAAGCTGCTTCTTGTCCAGACCCTTCCGCCGCATCGACCGTACGTCCTGCCACTCCGTAGTGGCGATGCGGGCCAGCGCGGACACCTCGGCGACCAAGGCCGGCGGGGCGTCCAAGGCCCTGAGGATGCGCTCTATGTTCCACCAGGGACGGGCGCACCTTCCCGCTCTCGATCCGGCTCACCTTCGACTGCGACATGTTGCAGCGCGCGGCGAGCCGGTCCCCGGAGAGACCGGCCTCCTTCCGCAGCTTGCACAGTGTGGCGGCGAGTTCCTGGGAGGACTGGCCGAGCTGCTCGGGCTCGAACGTCACTCGGTCACGTACTCCAGGAACGGGACCGATTCCGCGATGGCGATGCGCTGGTATTCGAGGAACGGGGCGGGGTCACCCTCGTACAGCTCCCGCTCGATCTGCGTACCGTCGACCTCGTACTTCATGAGGACGACCGTCGAGCGGTCGAACATCCAGAAGTCCTGGACGCCTGGGAGCGGGTTCGGCCGGTCGGTGATGTCGAGGCTGCGGATGTCCTCCCCCGCCGGGGCCTGGTGCTGGTAGTACCGCTCGAACTCGAACCGCAGGTAGTCCGTGAGCGGCCGGGTGACGATGTGGACGCGGCCCACGTTGCGGGTGCGGACCATGGCCGTCCAAGCGTCCTCGTACGGTCCGGGGAAGCGGGCCCCCGCCTTGAAGGCGGCGAACTCTTCCGCTTCCTGCGGCACGAGGTACTGCGGCAGGGTCTCAAGCCGCCAGGCTTCGGTCTGGAAGGTCTTGAACTTGTCCCCCCAGGCTTCACCATCCAAGAGCACGGACGGCCTCCCGCAGGACTTCCTCGGGGATCTCCACGAGCCCTTCCCCGGCGGGCGGGGTGAAGGCCAAGGACACGTCGCCCTGGACGACGAAGGAGCCGGAGGCAGTGCGGTAGACGTTCGGGCAGTCACCCTGTCCGCAGTTGCCTCCGTTGGTGTTGCCGGTGAGCCGTGTGAGTTCTTCGCGCGCCATGCTGAACCCCCTCGTGCGAGCCCTCTGCGGGCCGGTCGCCACGACCGTACGAGCGGGGCCGATGTGCCGTCTATGCGGAAACGCGACTATGCGCGTTGTCGCATAAACCGGGCCCCGAGAACGCCGAGAGGCGCCCGGACAGGATCGTCCGAACGCCTCTCTACGCCCTACACCCACTCGACCGCCGAGACGATGCCCGAGTCCCGTCGAGGGGCGGGAAGCGGCGTGCGCCGCTCAGGGCGGGGAGCCTGCTCGCGCTCCTTCGCGCCGAGCCCTCGAAGGGCTTCGGCGCGGTCCGCCTCGGGTACGTCGGCAAGCGCCTCAGCCATCCGCCGGATGGCATCGCCGCTGGTCACGGCTACTTCTTGACCGTGAGCGGGAGCAGCTTCTTGCCCGTGGGGCCAATTTGTATAGCCGTGTCCATCTGCGGGCAGACGCCGCAGTCGAAGCACGGGGTCCAGCGGCAGTCCTCGACCTCGGTCTCGTCGAGCGCGTCCTGCCAGTCCTCCCAGAGCCAGTCCTTGTCGAGACCGGAGTCCAGGTGGTCCCAGGGCAGGACCTCCTCGTAGGTGCGCTCGCGGGTCGTGTACCAGGCGACGTCCACGCCGAACTCGGGGAGCGTCTTCTCGGCGCAGGCCATCCAGCGGTCGTACGAGAAGTGCTCGCGCCAGCCGTCGAAGCGGCCGCCGTCCTCGTAGACCGCGCGGATGACCGCGCCGATGCGGCGGTCGCCGCGGGACAGCAGGCCCTCGACGATGCCGGGCTTGCCGTCGTGGTAGCGGAAGCCGATCGAGCGGCCGTACTTCTTGTCGCCGCGGATCTTGTCGCGGAGCTTGGCCAGGCGCTCGTCCGTCTCCTCGGCCGACAGCTGCGGGGCCCACTGGAACGGCGTGTGCGGCTTGGGCACGAAGCCGCCGATGGAGACGGTGCAGCGGATGTCGTTCTGGCCGGAGACCTCGCGGCCCTTGGCGATGACGTTGATCGCCATGTCGGCGATCTGCAGCACGTCCTCGTCGGTCTCGGTGGGCAGGCCGCACATGAAGTACAGCTTCACCTGGCGCCAGCCGTTGCCGTAGGCGGTGGCGACGGTCCGGATCAGGTCCTCCTCCGAGACCATCTTGTTGATGACCTTGCGCATGCGCTCGGAGCCGCCCTCGGGGGCGAACGTGAGGCCGGAGCGACGTCCGTTGCGGGTCAGCTCGTTGGCGAGGTCGACGTTGAACGCGTCCACGCGGGTCGAGGGGAGGGACAGGCCGACCTTGTCGTCCGTGTAGCGGTCGGCGAGGCCCTTGGCGATCTCGCCGATCTCCGTGTGGTCCGCGGAGGACAGCGAGAGGAGGCCGACCTCCTCGAAGCCCGTGGCCTTCAGACCGCGCTCCACCATCTCGCCGATGCCGGTGATGCTTCGCTCCCGCACGGGGCGCGTGATCATGCCGGCCTGGCAGAAGCGGCAGCCGCGGGTGCAGCCGCGGAAGATCTCGACGGACATGCGCTCGTGGACGGTCTCCGCGAGCGGGACGAGCGGCTGCTTGGGGTAGGGCCACTCGTCGAGGTCCATGACGGTGTGCTTGGACACGCGCCACGGCACGCCGGACTTGTTGGGGACGACGCGGCCGATGCGGCCGTCCGGCAGGTACTCGACGTCGTAGAAGCCCGGGATGTAGACGCTGCCGGTCTTCGCGAGGCGGAAGAGGACCTCCTCGCGGCCGCCGGGCCGGCCCTCGGCCTTCCACTGGCGGATGATCTCGGTCATGTCGAGCACGGCCTGCTCGCCGTCGCCGATGATCGCCGCGTCGATGAAGTCCGCGATCGGCTCGGGGTTGAAGGCGGCGTGGCCGCCGGCGAGCACGATGGGGTGGTCGACGGTGCGGTCCTTCGACTCCAGCGGGATGCCCGCCAGGTCGAGGGCGGTGAGCATGTTGGTGTAGCCCAGCTCGGTGGAGAAGCTGAGGCCGAAGACGTCGAACGCGCTCACGGGGCGGTGCGAGTCCACGGTGAACTGCGGCACGCCGTGCTCGCGCATCAGCGCTTCGAGGTCCGGCCACACGCTGTAGGTGCGCTCGGCGAGGACGCCCTCGCGCTCGTTCAGCACCTCGTAGAGGATCATGACGCCCTGGTTGGGCAGACCGACCTCGTACGCGTCCGGGTACATCAGCGCCCAGCGGACGTCGGCGGACTCCCACGGCTTGACCGTGGAGTTCAGCTCTCCACCGACGTACTGAATCGGCTTCTGCACGTGCGGGAGCAGAGCTTCGAGCTGCGGGAAGACAGACTCGGCAGCAGACATCTCGAACCTTCGTGAGCTGGCAGGGGGGCGACTCTCAAGCGTACCCCGGTGCTCAGTGGCTCAGCGCCGCCCGGATCTTCGGGGCGGAGGCCCGGTCCCAGAGCTCCGGGAGCTCGCGCTCGTCCGCGTCCCCGGCCGCCTGCTCGCGGCCGTAAAGAACGCCCCAGGTGAAGGCGGACTCGCCGGCCTCGTGGGCCTGGGCCGCGAGGTCGAGCAGCGCGGCGCGGGCGACGACGCTGTCCTGGTGGTCGCCGAGGCAGGACTGGACGCGCTTCATGCGCTTGGCGAGGCGCTTGGCGGGCTTGCCGAGGGTGGGGGTGGCGGCCTCGCCGGCGTAGCGGGCGCGCTTGGCGGCCTTGCGCGCCTCGTGGAGGGCGAGGTCGCGCTCGGTGCCGGGGTCGAGGGCGAGGGCGTGCTCGACGCGGTCGGCGAGCCGGCGGTAGTCGCGCCGGACGGCCTTGGGGAGGGCCTTCGTGGCCTTCTTGCGGGCGCCGGGGAGGAGGGGCGGGTCGGCGAGGAGGGCGTCGAGGCGGTCGAGCAGGGCGAGGTGGCGGGCGGAGTCGAGTGCGACGAGGGTGCTGCTCCGGGCGCCGCCGCTCCTGGCCTCGTGCCAGGTGCGCAGCCGCCCGCGCACCGGGCCGACGACCAGTTCGCCCGGCAGCGCGTCGACTCCGGCCCGCAGCCGGGCTTCGAGCACCTCCTGGTCGCGGGCGTGCCCGAGCTCTCCGGCGAGCCACTTCAGCTCCTCGCCGACCGGGTCGGTGACGCTCCGGTCGAGCACCGACTTGTACGTCTTGAACGCGCTGCGCAGGCGGCGGGAGGCGACGCGCATCTGGTGGACGGCGTCGGGGAGCTCGCGGCGGACGGCGGGGTCGAGGGCGACGAGGGCGTCGACCTGGGTGCGTACGTATGTGAGCACGGCGGCGCCCGCGGTCCCGTCGTCCTGCGTCCCTCCCCGGGCCTCCGGCACGTCCGCGCCGGTCTCCTCCAGGGCCCGGGCGAGCTTCGACGAGGAGGCCGACGGCCGGATGCCGGCCTTCTTCAGACGTTTCTCGACGGCGTCGAGGAGCGCCTCGTCGGCGTCGTCGGCCAGTTCGACCTCGATCTCGGTCCAGCTGGTCTCGGCGCGTAGCGGCAGACGGGTGGCACGGACGGTGTCCGTGGAGAGTTCGGCGAGCAGGGTGCCGTCCTCGGCCGCCAGGTGCCGGACGTCCCGGGAGGAGCGGAGGCGGACGACCGGGACGACGGGCTGGTCGCGGACGCGGGAACGGACGAGCCCCGCCAGGGAGTGCGGGAGGCTCTCCGAGAGCGGGGCTCTGATCTCGTCGCGGATTCCGGTGGCGACCGGGAACTTCAGGTGCCAGCCGGCGTCCGAGCCGCCGGTGCGGCGGCGCAGGGTGAGGGAGGCGGCGGCGAGGCGCAGGTCCGCCGTGTCGTAGTAGACCGCGTCGAGCTCGGTGACCCCCTCGTCGTGGACGGCGGCCACGCCCCGGACCCGGGTCAGGTCCGGGAGCCGCACGTCCGCGCCTTCGCCCTCGTACTTCCGCTCGATCTCACGCTTCGTCTCGGGCCGTTTCTCCGCCATGCAACGAATCTACGACCGGAAGCGCGCCAAGGGGAGTACGACGCCGGACAGGTCCCAGGGGGTGTCCGGAACGTCCCTAGGCCGTCATCGGGCGTTGCACGCGGATCGACTGGAGCAGTCCGATCGCCACCCACACCGCGAACATCGACGAGCCGCCGTACGACACGAAGGGCAGCGGGAGGCCGGCGACCGGCATGATGCCGAGCGTCATGCCGATGTTCTCGAAGGACTGGAAGGCGAACCAGGCGATGATGCCGGCGGCGACGACCGTGCCGTACAGCTCCGTGGTCTCCCGCGCTATCCGGCAGGCGCGCCAGAGGATGACGCCGAGCAGGACCAGGATGAGGCCCGCGCCGACGAAGCCGAGTTCCTCGCCCGCGACGGTGAAGACGAAGTCGGTCTGCTGCTCGGGCACGAACTGGCCGGTGGTCTGGGAGCCCTTGAAGAGGCCGGCGCCGAGCAGGCCGCCGGAGCCGATGGCGATACGGGCCTGGTTGGTGTTGTAGCCGACGCCGGCCGGGTCGAGGTCGGGGTTGGCGAAGGCGGCGAAGCGGTTGATCTGGTACTCGTCGAGCATGCCGAGCGTGGTGACCAGGACCGCGCCGAGGACACCCGCGCCGATCAGGCCGAGGACCCAGCGGTTGGAGGCGCCGGAGGCGAGCAGCACGCCGAGCACGATGACCGCCATGACCATCACGGACCCGAGGTCGGGCATCAGCATGACGATGCCCATGGGCAGGGCGGCGAGGCCGAGCGCCTTGGCGACGGTGCGGTGGTCGGGGTGGAGCTGGTCGCCGGCGTCGACCTTCGCGGCGAGCAGCATCGCCATCACCAGGATGATGGTGATCTTCACGAACTCGCTGGGCTGGAGCGAGAAGCCGCCGCCGATCACGATCCACGCGTGCGCGCCGTTGATGGTCGCGCCGAGCGGGGTGAGGACGGCGAGGATCAGCAGGATCGAGATGCCGTAGAGGATCGGCACGGCCCCGCGCAGGGTGCGGTGGCCGAGCCAGATCGTGCCGATCATCAGGGTGAGCCCGATGCCGGTGTTGAGGACGTGCCGGAAGAGGAAGTAGTACGGGTCGCCCTGGTTGAGCTCGGTGCGGCCGCGGGTCGCGGACCACACGAGCAGCGCGCCGATGAGGGACAGCGCGAGCGCCGAGAGCAGGATCGGCCAGTCGAGCCGGCGCAGCACCGAGTCGCGGGCGGTGAGCTTGGCGAGGGCGCCGCGCTCGGGGGCGTAACGGGAGACGGAGAAGCCGTGGGGTGCGCTCATCGGGTCACAGCCTTCCCCGGGTGGCGGGCGGGCCCGCGAGTTCCTGTGGGTCGTCGTCGGGCTTCTTCGCCGGGTCGGCGGGCGGGTCGGCGGGCTGGGTGCCGTCCGCGGTCGCCTTCTCCGGGTCGATCTTCCCGGCCTCCGGGTCGTACGGCTTGATCTTCGGCGCGTCGATGGAGCCGTCGGCCTCGATCTTCGGCAGCGCCTTCTGCGGCTGCGGCAGGAGGGCCTTCTTCAGGTCCTGCTTGCCGGAGTCGTCGAGCCCGTACAGCGCGTCGTAGATGTTGCGCACGGCGGGGCCGGAGGCGCCGGAGCCCGTACCACCCTGGGCGATCGTCATGACGATCGCGTAGTCCTTGGTGTACGTGGCGAACCAGGAGGTCGTCTGCTTGCCGTAGACCTCTGCGGTACCCGTCTTGGCGTGCATCGGGATCTTGTCCTGCGGCCAGCCGCCGAAGCGCCAGGCGGCCGTACCGCGGGTGGCGACTCCCGCGAGGGCTTCGTCTATCAAGTCGCGGGTCTTGGCGTCGAAGGGGAGCCTGCCGTGGGACTTGGGCGCGATCTCGTTCACGGTCTTGCCGTCGGCGCTGATGACGGCCTTGCCGACAGTGGGGTTCCACAGGGTGCCGCCGTTGGAGATGGCGGCGTAGATGGTGGCCATCTGGATGGGGGTGACGAGGGTGTCGCCCTGTCCGATGGAGTAGTTGACGGAGTCACCGGCGCGCATCAGGTTGCCTTCGAGGCAGTTCTCGTAGGAGAGCTGCTGGACGTAGGTGCCGCCCTTCTTGCCGTTCTTGCACCACCATTCCTTGTTGTCCTGCCAGAACCTCTGCTTCCACTGGCGGTCCGGGACGCGGCCGGTGACCTCGTTGGGGAGGTCGATGCCGGTCTCGGCGCCGAGGCCGAACTGATGGGCCGTCTTGTAGAACCAGTCGGCCGGGTTCTTCTTCGGCTTCATCCCGCCGTCCTTGATCCACTGCTGGTGGGCGAGGGCGTAGAAGACGGTGTCGCAGGAGACCTCGAGGGCGCGGCCGAGGCTGATGGGGCCGTGGTTCTGGGACTCGAAGTTCTTGAAGACCTGGTTGCCGATGGAGTACGAGCTGGTGCAGGGGTAGCGGCCGTCGAAGTCGTAGCCCGCGTTGACGGCGGCGGTGGTCGGGATGACCTTGAAGATGGAGCCGGGGGCGGCCTGGCCCTGGATGGCCCGGTTGAGCAGCGGGAAGTTGGAGTTCTTGCCGGTGAGGGCCGCGTAGTCCTTCGCGGAGATGCCGCCGACCCAGGCGTTGGGGTCGTAGTCGGGCTGCGAGGCCATGGCGACGACGCGGCCGGTCCTGGCCTCCAGGACGACGACGGCGCCGGCGTCGGCCTTGTAGTTCTCGTTGGTGTTCTTGTCGAAGGTCTTGCGGGCCTCGACCATCGCGTTGTGCAGCTCCCATTCGGCGACCGCCTGGACGCGGGCGTCGATGGAGGTGACGACGTTTGCGCCGGGCACGGCCTCGTCGCTCTTGGCCTGGCCGATGACCCGGCCGAGGTTGTCGACCTCGTAGCGGGTGACGCCGGCCTTGCCGCGCAGCTGCTTGTCGTAGGTGCGCTCGAGGCCGGAGCGGCCGACCTGGTCGGAGCGCAGATAGGGCGAGTCGGTGTCCTTGGCCTTGGTGATCTCGTCGTCGGTGACGGGCGAGAGGTAGCCGAGGACCTGGGAGGTGCGGGACTTGCCGGGGGCCGGGTAGCGGCGCACGGCGGCGGGCTCGGCGGTGATGCCGGGGAAGTCCTCGGCGCGCTCGCGGATCTGCAGGGCCTGCTGGGTGGTGGCCTCGTCGGTGACCGGGATCGGCTGGTAGGGCGAACCGTTCCAGCAGGGCTTGGGGGTCTTGGAGTCGCAGAGCCGGATCTTGTTGACGACCTCCTCGGGCTTCATGCCGAGGATGCCGGCGAGGCGGGTGAGGACGCCCTTGCCGTCGTCCTTCATCTTCATCAGCTCGGTGCGCGAGGCGGAGACCACGAGCCGGGTCTCGTTGTCGGCGAGCGGCACGCCGCGGGCGTCGAGGATGGAGCCGCGGACGGCGGGCTGGACGACCTGCTGGACGTGGTTGTTCTTCGCCTCGTCCGTGTACTCCTTGCCGTTGCGGATCTGGAGGTACCAGAGGCGTCCGCCGAGGGTGAAGAGCAGCGAGAAGACGAGGACCTGGATGACGACGAGCCGGATCTGGACCCGGGGGGTCCGCCCGGTCTCGGGGATGTTGCTCATGCTGCGGCTTCCCCCTGGGTCACAGTCGCTTGACTCCCTTGATGCGTCCGGCGCGTGAGGCGCGGGTGCGGGCGGCCTTGACGCGCAGGCCGCCGCGCTGGGTGCCGATCCTCAGGCCGGTGCCGGAGGACAGCCAGCCGGAGGCGACGTCGGAGCCGCTGCCTCCGTTGGTGTCGGCCAGCGGGTCGTTCTCCGCGCGCCGGGCGATCGCCATGATCAGCGGCACGGTGAAGGGCGCGAGGAGCAGGTCGTAGAGGGCCGCGGTGAACAGCAGGAAACCGAGGCCGACATGGCGGGCGGCGGTGTCGCCGACGAGGGCGCCGACGCCCGCGTACAGCAGGGTGGAGCCGATCGCGGCGACGACGACCACGGTCATCGGGCCGGAGGCGGACTTGAGCCGGCCGTTCTCGGGCTTGGCGAGTCCGCACAGGTAGCCGACGACGCACAGCACCAGGGCGTAGCGCCCGGCGGCGTGGTCGGCGGGCGGCGCGAGGTCGGCGAGCAGTCCGGCGGTGAAGCCGGCGAGGGCGCCGGTGACGTGCCCGTACACGAGGGCGAGGGCGACGACGGTGAGCAGGACGAGGTCGGGGACGGCGCCGGGGAGCTGGAGGCGGGCGAGGACGGAGACCTGGACGACGAGGGCGACGACGATCAGGGCCGCGGAGAGGAGGATGCGGTTGATCTTCACGGTGTCTCCCCCTGGTCCTGCGGCTGCTGGTCCTGCGGCTGCTGCTGGTTCGGCTGCCGGGCCTGGTCCTCCGGCTTCACGCCCTGCTGCTGTGCCTGGTTCTGGTTCGCACCCGGCTGCTGCTGTCCGTCCGGGGGCGGCGGGGTGACCGTGACGGTGACGGTCGGGGCCGGCTTGGGCTTCTGCGGCAGGACCATGTCGCGCGGGTCGGTGCGCGGGGCCTGGACGACGACGCCGACGATGTCGAGCTTGGTGAAGCCGACGTACGGGCGGACGTAGATGTTGCGGGTGAGGCCGCCGCCCGAGGGGTCGACGCGGACCACCTCGCCGACCGGCACGCCGGGCACGAAGGGCTTGTCGGCCTGCGAGCCGAAGGTGACGAGGCGGTCGCCCGCCTTGACCTTGGCCTTGCCGTTGAGGAGCTGCACGAGCAGCGGACGGTCGCCCTGGCCGGTGGCGAAGCCGAGCTCGTCGGTCTTCTCCATGCGGGTGCCGACGGTGAAGTCGGGGTCGTTGGCGAGCAGCACGGTGGAGGTGCTCGGGCCGACGGTGGTGACCCGGCCGACCAGGCCGGAGCCGTTGAGCACGGTCATGTCGCGGCGGATGCCGTCGCGGGCGCCGACGTCGATGGTGACGGTCCAGGAGAAGCCCTGGGCCGCTCCTATGGCGATGACCTCGGCGCCCTTGATGCCGTACTGGCCGGCGCCGGCGGTCTTCAGCATGGCGTCGAGCTCGCGCAGCCGGCTGCGGTTGCGGTCGTCGCTGCCGAGCCTGGCCTTGAGGGCGGCGTTCTCCTGCTCCAGGGCGGCGATCCGGTCGTGCCGCTCGCCGGAGTCGCGGACCGCCCCTATGGCGTTGCCGATGGGGTCGACCGCCGAGGCGACTCCGTTCTCGACGGGGCCGAAGACCGCGGCCGCGGCCTGTCGGGCACCGTCGACCGGCGACTCCTGGCCTCCTCGGATGTCCACCGTGATCAGTGCGAACGCGATGGCGATCAGCAGCACCAGGAGCAGCCGGCTCTCTCGTGTGTCCCTCACGTGCGGCGGCCGTGCCCTTCCTCGAAACGACGGGATGTGACGGGTGTTGAAGATGAAGTTGTACGGGTACGGGTGCGGCGCCCCGGGTCGGCGGCGCGCCGCGGGTCAGCGACGCGGGTCAGCGACGCGGCTGGGCGTCCAGGACCTGCTGGAGGGCCTCGAACTCCTCGACGCACTTGCCGGATCCGAGCGCCACCGAGTCCAGCGGGTCCTCGGCGATGTGGATCGGCATGCCGGTCTCGCGGCGGAGCCGTTCGTCGAGGCCGCGGAGCAGGGCGCCGCCACCCGTGAGAACGATGCCGCGGTCCATGACGTCACCGGAGAGCTCCGGCGGGCACTTGTCCAGGGTGGTCTTGACCGCGTCGACGATCGCGTTGACCGGCTCCTCGATGGCCTTGCGGACCTCGGCGGCGGAGATCACCACGGTCTTGGGCAGTCCGGACACCAGGTCGCGGCCGCGGATCTCGGTGTGCTCGTCCTGTTCGAGGTCGTACGCCGAGCCGATGGTGATCTTGATCTGTTCGGCGGTGCGCTCACCGAGGAGGAGCGAGTACTCCTTCTTGATGTGCTGGATGATCGCGTTGTCCAGCTCGTCGCCGGCCACCCGGATGGACTGTGCCGTGACGATTCCGCCGAGGCTGATGACGGCCACCTCGGTGGTGCCGCCGCCGATGTCGACGACCATGTTGCCGGTGGCCTCGTGGACCGGGAGGCCCGAGCCGATGGCCGCGGCCATGGGCTCCTCGATGATGTGCACCTGGCGGGCGCCGGCCTGGGTGGAGGCCTCGATGACGGCGCGGCGCTCGACTCCGGTGATGCCGGAGGGCACGCAGACCACGACCCGGGGGCGGGCCAGGTAGCGGCGCTTGTGGATCTTGAGGATGAAGTAGCGGAGCATCCGCTCCGTGATCTCGAAGTCGGCGATGACGCCGTCCTTGAGCGGGCGGACGGCGACGATGTTGCCGGGCGTCCGGCCGATCATCTTCTTCGCCTCGGAACCGACCGCGAGGATGCCGCCGGTGTTGGTGTTGATCGCGACGACGGACGGCTCGTTCAGAACGATGCCTCGACCCCTGACGTACACCAGCGTGTTGGCGGTCCCGAGGTCGACAGCCATGTCACGGCCGATGAACGACATTGAGTTCCCCTTGTTTCCCATGAGGATGCGTCGGGCCTTCCCTAGCGGAGCGTTGACGGCTTCTCAGGTCGGCGAGGTGGTGACTGCAGGTGGTGCGGCGTGGAGTTTTCCCATCGTAGTGCCGCCCGCACGGATACCGCGCGGCGGACCGCCCCAGTCCACCTCTGTAGTGGTGACGGTAGGACGCGGCGATCCGTTCCCGGGTTCGGCGTTCATATGCCTGGGGGCGACCGAATTCCTTCGGTCGCCCCCAGGCGATGACGCCGTTCGGCTGACACCCGTTCAGCCGAGCCCCGTGAGGTCGGCCGAAGGCCAGGTCAGAGGCCCGGGAAGAAGAGCTTCAGCTCGCGGGCGGCGGACTCCTCGGAGTCCGAGGCGTGGATCAGGTTCTCGCGGACGATGGTGCCGTAGTCGCCGCGGATGGAGCCGGGCGCGGCGGCGATCGGGTCGGTCGGGCCGGCCAGGGTGCGCAGGCCCTCGATGACCCGCTCGCCCTCGACGACCAGCGCGACGATCGGGCCGGAGGCCATGAAGCCCATGAGCGGCTCGTAGAACGGCTTGCCCTTGTGCTCGCCGTAGTGCTGCTCCAGGGTCTCCTGGTCCAGCTCGCGCATCTCCAGGGCCGCGATGCTCCAGCCGGCCTTGCGCTCGATACGGCCGATGATCTCGCCGATCAGACCACGGCGGACGGCGTCGGGCTTGAGCAGGACGAGCGTGCGCTGGCTCACGGGGGAACTCCTTCTCCTACGGTGTGCGGAACTCCGAATCTACAGGGCCTTCACCGGCCCCGATCACGCAGCGTCAGGCCCTACGGAGGCCTGGGCGGCCTCCTGCCGGGCGGCCCAGTCGGCCTTGACCTGGTCGATCCGGCGTCCGTAGTGCACCGAGGCCCACCACAGGACGGCGAAGACCGCGCCGAGGAAGAACATCACCGGCACGAAGAGACCGCTGGCGATCAGCGCGATCTGGAGGGCCCAGCCGAGCTGCACGCCGCCCGGACGGGTGAGCGTCCCGCAGAGCAGCACCGACAGGAGCATGGCGCTCCCGCAGACCCACCACACCGTGGACATCGCCAGCGAGTCGTCCTTCATGGCGACCAGACCGGCGAAGCCGATGACGAAGAACTCGCCGATCAGCGTCGAGGAACACAGCACCCGCATGGCCCCGCCTCAGCCCCTCTTGAGCAGCAGCCGGGCGTCGCCGACCGTGAAGATCGAACCGGTCACGAGGACTCCCGCGCCCGCGTAC
The DNA here is from genome assembly GCF_040681095.1 of Streptomyces sp. NPDC051909. Classification (NCBI taxonomy): domain Bacteria; kingdom Bacillati; phylum Actinomycetota; class Actinomycetes; order Kitasatosporales; family Streptomycetaceae; genus Streptomyces; species Streptomyces sp. NPDC051909. Next base: position 53,764 of record NZ_JBFAYA010000031.1, read on the forward strand.
TCGCCCTCTTCCTCGGCGAGGGTGATCGCCGTCTCCAGGGCGTCGTCGAGCCGCGGCTCGACCACCACCCGGTCCTCGCCGAAGACCTCGACGGCCAGCGCGGCGAGCGCGTCGACGTCGGTGGCCCGCGGGTTGGAGTTCGCGGTGATCACGACCTCCGCGAAGATCGGCTCGAAGGCCTCCAGGAGACCCTTCGCGTCCTTGTCGCCGCTGGTGGACACCACGCCGATGAGCCGCGAGAAGCCGAAGGCCTCGCTGACGCCCTCGGCGGTGGCGCGCGCGCCGTGCGGGTTGTGCGCGGCGTCCAGGATCACCGTCGGGGACTTGCGCACGACCTCGAGGCGGCCCGGCGAGGACACCTGGGCGAAGGCCCGGCGGATCGTGTCGAGGTCGAGCGTGCGGGCGTGCTGCGCGCCGATGCCGAAGAAGGCCTCGACGGCGGCGAGCGCCACGGCCGCGTTGTGCGCCTGGTGCGCGCCGTGCAGCGGCAGGAACACGTTGTCGTACTCGCCGCCGAGGCCGCGCAGGGTGAGGAGCTGGCCGCCGACCGCGATCTCGCGGGAGACGACGCCGAACTCCATGCCCTCGCGGGCCACGGTCGCGTCCACGTCGACGGCCTTCTTCAGGAGGACCTGGGCCGCGTCGACCGGCTGCTGGGCGAGGATCACGGTCGCGCCCTGCTTGATGACCCCGGACTTCTCGCCGGCGATCTCGGCGGGCGTCTCGCCGAGCCGGTCGGTGTGGTCGAGGTCGATCGGGGTGACGACGGCGACGGAGGCGTCGATGACGTTCGTGGCGTCCCAGGTGCCGCCCATGCCGACCTCGACGACGGCCGCGTCGACCGGGGCGTCGGCGAAGGCCGCGTACGCCATTCCGGTGAGGACCTCGAAGAAGGAGAGCCGGTACTCCTCGCGCGCGTCGACCAGCTCCACGTACGGCGCGATGTCCCGGTAGGTCTCGACGAAACGCTCCGGGGTGATCGGGGCGCCGTCCAGGCTGATGCGCTCGGTGATGGTCTGCACGTGCGGCGAGGTGTAGCGGCCGGTGCGCAGGTCGAAGGCGCCGAGCAGTGCCTCGATCATCCGGGCGGTGGAGGTCTTGCCGTTGGTCCCGGTGATGTGGATCGAGGGGTACGCGCGCTGCGGCTCGCCGAGCACGTCCATCAGCGCGGCGATGCGCGTGACGGAGGGCTCCAGCTTGGTCTCGCCCCAGCGGGTGGACAGCTCGGTCTCGACCTCGCGCAGCGCCTTGGCGACCTCGGGGTCGGCCGGCACGGCCGGCACCGGGTCGCCCTGCGGCGGGCCGCCCATGGTGCGCAGAGTGCGGCTGCCGGCCTCGATCACCGCCAGGTCGGGGTCGCGGTCTGTCTCGGTGTCGACGATGTCGTCGAACAGGTCGTCGCTGGCATCGCGCGGGTCGGTCGGTTCGCTCGGCTCACTCACGCGTCCAGTCTACGGAGCACCACCGACAGGACCGGACGGGACCCGGCGAGGGCGTCGGCCCGCGGTCCGGGGGCGCGCGGGCGGGGACAGACGACGCGCCGGCGATACGGGGAAGGGCCCGGCACCGCGCGTGCGGTACCGGGCCCTTCCGTACTGCCTACGGGCTACGCCTGCGGCAGGCGCTCCAGCTGCGCCTGGATGCGGGCGATGTCCTCGTCCGCCTTGGCGAGGCGGGTGCGGATCTTGTCGACCACGTTGTCCGGCGCCTTGGCCAGGAACGCCTCGTTGCCGAGCTTGCCCTCGGCCTGCGCCTTCTCCTTCTCGGCGGCGGCGAGGTCCTTCGCGAGCCGCTTGCGCTCGGCGGCCACGTCGATCGTGCCCGACAGGTCGAGCGAGACCGTCGCACCGGCGACCGGCAGGGAGGCGGTGGCGGCGAAGCCCTCGCCCTCCGGCTGGAGGCGCAGCAGCTGGCGGATGGCGGCCTCGTGCGGGGCGATGGCGGTGCCGGCCAGCTCCAGGCGGGCGGGGACCTTCTGGCCGGGCTGGAGACCCTGGTCGGAGCGGAAGCGGCGGACCTCGGTGACGACCTGCTGGACCAGCTCGATCTCCTTCTCCGCGGCCTCGTCGCGGAACCCGGAGTCGGTCGGCCACTCGGCGATGACGACCGACTCGCGGCCCGTCAGCGTGGTCCACAGGGTGTCCGTGACGAACGGGACGATCGGGTGCAGCAGGCGGAGGGTGACGTCCAGGACCTCGCCCAGGACGCGGGCCGAGACCTCGGCCTGCTCGCCGCCCTCGAAGAACGTCGTCTTGGACAGCTCGACGTACCAGTCGAAGACCTCGTCCCACGCGAAGTGGTAGAGCGCGTCGGCGAGCTTCGCGAACTGGTAGTCGTCGTAGTAGGCGTCCGCCTCGGCGACGACCTTGTTCAGGCGGGACAGGATCCAGCGGTCGGTCGCCGACATCGCGGAGGCGTCCGGCAGCGGGCCCTCGACCGTCGCGCCGTTCATCATCGCGAAGCGGGTGGCGTTCCAGATCTTGTTGGCGAAGTTCCGGGACGCCTGGACCCAGTCCTCGCCGATCGGGACGTCGACGCCGGGGTTGGCGCCCTTGGCCAGGGTGAAGCGCAGGGCGTCGGAGCCGTACTTGTCCATCCAGTCCAGCGGGTTGACCGTGTTCCCGAACGACTTCGACATCTTCTTGCCGAACTCGTCGCGGACCATGCCGTGGAACGCGATCGTGTGGAACGGCGGCTGGCCGTCCATCGCGTACAGGCCGAACATCATCATCCGGGCGACCCAGAAGAACATCAGGTCGTAGCCGGTGACCAGGACGGAGTTCGGGTAGAACTTCTCCAGGTCCGGCGTCTGCTCCGGCCAGCCGAGCGTGGAGAACGGCCACAGGCCGGACGAGAACCACGTGTCGAGGACGTCGGTGTCCTGCGTCCAGCCCTCGCCGGTGGGCGCCTCGTCGTCGGGGCCGACGCAGACCAGCTCGCCGTTCGGGCCGTGCCAGACGGGGATGCGGTGGCCCCACCACAGCTGGCGCGAGATGCACCAGTCGTTGAGGTTGTCGACCCAGTCGAAGTAGCGCTGCGACATGTCGGCCGGGTGGATGTTGACCCGACCGTCGCGGACCGCGTCACCGGCGGCCTTGGCCAGCGTCTCGACCTTGACCCACCACTGCATCGAGAGGCGGGGCTCCAGCGTCGTCTTGCAGCGCGAGCAGTGGCCCACGGAGTGGACGTACGGGCGCTTCTCGGCGACGATCCGGCCCTCGGCGCGCAGGGCGGCGACGATCGCGGAGCGGGCCTCGAAGCGGTCCAGGCCCTGGAAGGGGCCGTGGGTGGTGATCACGCCGCGCTCGTCGAGGACCTCGATGGATTCGAGGTTGTGGCGCTGGCCGATGGCGAAGTCGTTCGGGTCGTGCGCCGGGGTCACCTTGACGGCACCGGTGCCGAACTCCGGGTCGACGTGCGTGTCGGCGACGACGGGGATCGTACGGTCGGTCAGCGGCAGCTTGATCTGCTTGCCGATGAGGTGGGCGTAGCGCTCGTCGTCGGGGTGGACGGCGACGGCCGTGTCACCGAGCATCGTCTCCGCGCGGGTCGTGGCGACGACGATGGTGTCGTCACCCTCGCCGTACTTCATGGAGACGAGCTCGCCGTCGTCGTCCTGGTAGTCGACCTCGATGTCGGAGATGGCCGTCAGACAGCGCGGGCACCAGTTGATGATGCGCTCGGCGCGGTAGATCAGGCCGTCGTCGAACATCTTCTTGAAGACGGTCTGGACGGCCCGGGACAGCCCCTCGTCCATGGTGAACCGGTCCCGGCTCCAGGCCAGGCCCTCGCCGAGGCGCCGCATCTGGCCGGCGATCTGGCCGCCGGACTCGGCCTTCCACTCCCAGACACGCTCGACGAAGGCCTCGCGGCCCAGGTCGTGGCGGGACTTGCCCTCCTTGGCGAGCTCGCGCTCGACCACGTTCTGGGTGGCGATGCCGGCGTGGTCCATGCCGGGCTGCCACAGCGTCTCGTAACCCTGCATGCGCTTGCGGCGGGTGAGGGCGTCGATCAGCGTGTGCTCGAAGGCGTGGCCCAGGTGGAGCGAGCCCGTGACGTTCGGCGGCGGGATGACGATGGTGTACGCCGGCTTCTCGCTCTTCGCGTCCGCCTCGAAGTACCCGCGCTCTACCCAGCGCTCGTACAGCGGCCCCTCTACCTCGGCCGGCGTGTACTGGGTCGGCAATTCGGCGGTGGCTGCTGTCTGCTGCTGAGTGTTCTCGGTCACGGGCCCAGTTTAGGGGTGTCGCGGACCTGTCCTGAAACTCGATTGTTCCGTAACGGTGTGCCCCCCAGCGCTCCGGCGGGGCGGGGCTTCCGACAGGATGTTCGCCAGGCATAAACATCCTGTGAGGGGAACCTGTCCATGAGCTACAACCAGCCGGGCCCGTACGGCGGCGGCCAGCCGAACCCCTACGGGCAGCAGCCCGGGCCCTACGGCGGTCAGCCGAACCCTTACGGCCAGCAGCCGGCCCCGCAGCCGGGCTACGGCTACCCGCAGCAGGCCCCGCAGGGCGTCCCGCCGCAACAGCCGTACGGCTACCCGCAGCAGCAGCCCCAGCAGCCGGGCCCCTACGGCCAGCAGCCCCAGCAGCCCCCGTACGGCGCCCCGCAGGGCCCCGGCGGCTACATGCCGCAGGCACCGGCCCCGAAGAAGTCCAAGGCCGGCTGGGTCGTCGGCGGCATCGCGGTGGTGGCGGCGATCGGCGTGGCGGCGTACTTCGTGCTGGGCGGGGGCGGTGCGGGGAACAGCGCGGTGGGCGATGACACGAAGGGGTACAAGGTCACGCCCGCGGCGGCGATCGACGCCTTCAAGAAGGACGGCTCCGACCGGAGCGGCGCGATGTCGGCCGAGCAGAAGGCCAACGCGGCGGCCATGGGCGTGAAGGACCCCCACATGGTCGCGGCCTCCTACAAGTCCGGCGACGCCAGCAACCCGCTCAAGTCCAAGTCGATGAGCCTGAACGGCATGTGGGGCGAGATCGCCGACCCGGAGAAGGCCCTCGACACGGCGTTCGCCAACTACGAGAAGGACCAGTCGGCGACGATGAAGGACGTCAAGATGACGCCCGTCGGCGAGCCCGAGTCCAAGACGCCGTCCGGCTTCAGCGGTGCGCTGATGAAGTGCCAGATGATCAAGTTCGAGAGCACCGGCACGGAGACCACCCCGGGCCCGAAGTCGTTCGAGGTGCCCACCTGTATCTGGGCCGACTACAGCACCCTGGGTGTGGTGAACGCCGTCGACTCGGCGACGCTGATGACCGGCGGCGCCGGCTTCACCCTCGACCAGGTCGCCGACATGGCGGCCAAGCACTACAAGGCCTCGCGCAGCAAGGCCTGATCGAGTCCTCGCCCGGCACGACGAAGGGGCGCCCCGCCGGTTCCTCACCGGCGGGGCGCCCCTTTTCGTGTCCGTACGGCGCTACGCGCTCTTCTCGTGCCGTCCGTCGTTCTTCACGATCCGCGGCACCAGCGTCGGGTTGACGTTGTCGCGGACCACGTCCGCCGTGATGACCACGCGGGCCACGTCCTTGCGGGACGGGACCTCGTACATCACCGACTGGAGGACCTCCTCCATGATGGCGCGCAGGCCGCGCGCGCCGGTGCCGCGGAGGATGGCCTGGTCGGCGATGGCCTCCAGGGCCGGGCGGTCGAAGTCCAGCTCGACACCGTCGAGTTCGAAGAGGCGCTGGTACTGCTTCACCAGCGCGTTGCGCGGCTCGACGAGGATCTTCAGGAGGGCCTCGCGGTCCAGGTTGTGGACCGAGGTGATGACGGGGAGACGGCCGATGAACTCGGGGATCATCCCGAACTTCACCAGGTCCTCCGGCATGACCTCCTGGAACTGGTCGCTCGCCTCGATCTCGCGCTTGGAGCGGATGGTCGCCCCGAAGCCGATGCCCTTGGCGCCGGCCCGCGACTCGATGATCTTCTCGAGGCCGGCGAAGGCGCCGCCCACGATGAAGAGCACGTTCGTCGTGTCGATCTGGATGAACTCCTGGTGCGGGTGCTTCCGGCCGCCCTGCGGCGGGACGGAGGCGGTGGTGCCCTCCAGGATCTTCAGCAGGGCCTGCTGCACGCCCTCGCCGGAGACGTCACGCGTGATCGACGGGTTTTCGCTCTTACGGGCGACCTTGTCGATCTCGTCGATGTAGATGATGCCGGTCTCGGCCTTCTTGACGTCGTAGTCCGCGGCCTGGATCAGCTTGAGCAGGATGTTCTCGACGTCCTCGCCGACGTACCCCGCCTCCGTCAGCGCCGTCGCGTCGGCGATGGCGAACGGGACGTTGAGCATGCGGGCGAGCGTCTGGGCCAGGAGCGTCTTGCCGGAGCCCGTCGGGCCGAGCAGCAGGATGTTGGACTTCGCCAGCTCGATGGCGTCGTCCCGGCCCTGCGCGCCGCCGTTCTCGCCGGCCTGGACGCGCTTGTAGTGGTTGTAGACCGCCACCGAGAGGGCCTTCTTCGCGGGCTCCTGCCCGACGACGTACCCCTCGAGGAATTCGTAGATCTCGCGCGGCTTGGGAAGTTCCTCCCACCGCACTTCGCTCGTCTCGGCGAGCTCTTCCTCGATGATCTCGTTGCAGAGGTCGATGCACTCGTCGCAGATGTACACACCGGGTCCTGCGATGAGCTTCTTCACCTGCTTCTGGCTCTTTCCGCAGAACGAGCACTTGAGCAGATCGCCGCCATCACCGATGCGTGCCACGAGGTGCTTCCCCTTCGCCTGGGAGCGCTTGGTTCAGCGACTCCTGGTGCCTCATATTCGACGGTACCTTGCCGGGCCCCCCGTTCGGGCCCCCCTTGGCACGGTTCACATGGATGCGATTCGGCCACACGTGCCGTGCCAAGGGAAGGTCGAGCGTCAGACCGACGCGCCCGCCGTGCTCTTGCGGGTCGAGATGATCTGGTCGATCAGGCCGTACGCGAGGGCGTCCTCGGCGGTCAGGATCTTGTCGCGCTCGATGTCGTCGCGGATCTTCTCGATCGGGGTCGAGGAGTGCTTGGCCAGCATCTCCTCCAGCTGGGTGCGCATGCGCAGGATCTCGTTGGCCGCGATCTCCAGGTCGGAGAGCTGCTCACGGCCGGTGCCGCCCGAGGGCTGGTGGATCAGCACGCGCGCGTTCGGCAGGGCCATCCGCTTGCCGGGGGTGCCGGCGGCCAGCAGCACGGCCGCGGCGGAGGCCGCCTGGCCCATGCAGACCGTCTGGATGTCCGGCTTCACGAACTGCATCGTGTCGTAGATCGCCGTCAGCGCGGTGAAGGAGCCACCGGGGCTGTTGATGTAGATCGAGATGTCGCGGTCCGGGTCCATCGACTCCAGGCACAGCAGCTGCGCCATGACGTCGTTGGCGGAGGCGTCGTCGATCTGCACGCCGAGGAAGATCACGCGCTCCTCGAACAGCTTCGCGTACGGGTCGTACTCGCGCACGCCCTGCGAGGTGCGCTCCACGAAGCGCGGGACGACATAACGGTTGTCCATCGGCGCGCCGGTGTAGAGGCCGCTCGCGGAGAGGTTGTTCTGCATCTGGGTGTTCACCGTCCTGGTGGCGTTCGGCGGGGGCTGGGGCTCTGGAGCGGGCTGCCTGGGCTCAGGCGCCCGTGCCGCCGCCGCCCGGGACACCCGCGGCGTGGGTGATGATGTCGTCGATGAGGCCGTACTCCTTGGCCTCCTGCGCGGTGAACCAGCGGTCGCGGTCGCCGTCGCGGATGATCGTCTCGACGGTCTGGCCGGAGTGGTGCGCGGTGATCTCGGCCATGCGCTTCTTCGTACGGAGAAGGTACTCGGCCTGGATCTTGATGTCCGAGGCGGTGCCGCCGATGCCGGCGGAGCCCTGGTGCATCAGGACGTCGGTGTTCGGCAGCGCGAAGCGCTTGCCGGCGGTGCCGCCGGTGAGCAGGAACTGGCCCATGGAGGCCGCCATGCCCATACCGATCGTCACGACGTCGTTGGGGATGTACTGCATGGTGTCGTAGATGGCCATGCCGGCCGTCACCGAGCCACCGGGGCTGTTGATGTACAGGAAGATGTCCTTCTCCGGGTCTGCGGCCAGGAGGAGCATCTGCGCGGTGATCTTGTTCGCGATCTCGTCGTCGACCTGCTGGCCGAGGAAGATGATCCGCTCGCCGAGCAGCCGGTTGTAGACATGGTCGCCGAGGCCGCCACCGATGGACGGCTCACCCGCGGCGTAAGGCTTCAGATTCGTCACGTATCCACCTGCTCGTCTCCGACGGCCCCAAGCCGTCTCGCGTCTCGTTCTGAGGGCACTGCCCCCGTATTCATGGACCCTAACGCGCAGGTAGGACAACGCCATCCCGGTTCCCGAACTGTTCGCTGGGAGCGCAAGGTAGTTGGGCACGCATGAACGGGTCACCACGGGGTTCCGCCGCAGGTCCCGGCAGATCCCGCGGAGCACGTCCCGACACGTCCACGGGCCCGGGCGCACGATCGTGCGCCCGGGCCCGTGGCGCGGGGTTCAGCGGGCGGCCGGGGCAGAACGGAAGAGCGACGTGT